>NZ_CAWNNO010000033.1:0-284002 GCF_963876085.1 Synechococcus sp. BDU 130192
CCAACAAAATCACCTCCGCGCCTTCCAACGGGCCGCAGGATTACCGATCAATACCCCACCCCTCGACCCCGAACAGGCAACATTCTATGAACAACGAGGCACAGGGGGAAGGAAAGGGCGGGGCTTTCGACATGGTCAACGCAGAAGAACTCTGTCTGGCCACTGTGGGACGAGCTGTCGTTAATGTTTCGGGGGGCGATCGCCTTTGGCTAGCAGTGAAATTTTGGAGCTTGAGCCTCTACATTCACTGCCGCCAGGTCAACACCACCCATCTCCAAGGGCTGACCCGCACGGCAACGGTTACCCTGCCCGGTCATGCCTTGACGACCCATTCCACTACGCCCTCGATGGGGGGCCCGATCAAGAACGGTCCGAATTTCTGCAATCAGTTGACGAACCGGTTCCCATGCTTCACCGGGATTGGTGTCGCACTGGGCTTGATAATTTACCAAGATATCCTCGAGTTGGTTGAGGGTTTGCCCCGTGAGAACAGCCTGCCCGCGATCTAAATGCTTTCCCAAGGTTAATAGCTCCTCTTCAATCGCTGCGGGGACGCGAATCGTTTTCGTTGCGCCACTCTGCCATGCACTCTTACGACCTGCACCGGGACGCATTCCGCCTCTACCTCTCATTATCTTTCCTCCTGAAAAATGTGGGAAATCTATTACTTTATCTACCTTCAAGATAGCTCTCTGTTGATTTCGTGTCAATATCTAAAAGTCTTTAGGGCAAGAGTTTATAGATTTCGTCACAGAATAAAAGTCGCCACTGTTGCCATCTCCAGCCTAATACATTAAATTTCCCTATAAGAGATGCTTCAATTGCAAAAGCTATGCAATAATAAACTCGGGTTTACCCTGCAAAACTTTCAATGAGGTTCAAATTTAGCCATGTCTTTGATTCACTGGAATAAGTCCGTCCTCAGTTTGCATCTCAGGGAAATTTTTGAGGATTATCATCGGGGTGATTCAACGGCGCTAACTAGTCTCGGGACGGTGATGTTGGGGGCGATCGCCTTATCGACCACCTTCAAATTGGGGAAACCGCTACTAAAACAAGCCATCAAGACCACCCTGACTCTTTCTACAAATCCCCCTTCTTCCCCCGTTTCACTCCGGGCCAATCTCGAATCATCCCAGCGTCATCTCCCAAATACTCGTTCCGAATAGAACATAGATTTTCCTGAAGACGTTACAGAAAAAAGCATCCTTAGCTTCAAATCATCGCCAAAAACAAGGGTTGTATCTGGTTCATTTGTTTAAGAAAGATTTTTATTTATCTATGATTACACTAGCCGTTCACCATCAATCTTTCACTTTTGTCGGTACAGCCAGCAACTTTAAACTGGGCAAACACCAGCGGATTCGACATTTTGACCTCCAGACGGACCATGGCTCCTACCGATTTAAGATTCCGAGCAAACTCCACAAACGGCTCCATTTTCAGCTCGAACTCCATAGCAAGCTAGAGGTGCGGGGCATCATTTGGCGTCATCCCAAAAAATCCAAAGAGAAGTTAGAAATTCAGCACATCGCTCTCTTGTCAGAGTCTCAAGGCGCAACACCTAATGAGTCCTTTGGCGATCGCCCCCTAGAAACTGCCGATTCAACGGGTAACGAAGATACCAACATCGCAGAAAATCCCTGCGCAAAAACCAATAGCGCTCAGAAAATTGTTCTTTGCAAAAAATCCACCTGTTGGAAACGGGGCGGTCAACTCATCTATGACCGTCTCCAACAAGCGATCCGTGACCAAGACATCGCTGACCAAGTTAGTATCGAAACCACTGGTTGCATGGGCCGCTGTAAAAAAGCGCCTAATCTGATGGTGATGCCCGACAAACAAAAGTACAGTAACTTTCCTCCCAATGCCGCGGCCGATCTCATCCACCACCATTTTCAAAAACACTTAGATCCACAATTTCTTGCCTCCGATCAAATTATTTGAGTGGATACCAAGATAAAAATAATAAATATTAATCCCAGACTTCGATGAGTTTATGAATGCCACTAACTCTTTATTCTCAAAACGTCTAGGGTAACCAATGATTTTGATCGAGCATTATTATTTACAGCTATTTCAATGTCTTTTTGTTTGCTTTGACTGATAGCAATTATTTAAAAGAACAAGTATGAAATAACTTAGGTCAGCACAGTAAAAGATAAGTGGCTTTAGAGAATTTTTGACACAGGTGATATCATATAGACCTGCCTTATTTTTGGCTTACCAAGTCCTTAACCTCTTGACTCATTCGGCCATCCAACTATCATGAAAAAAAGCCAGAATTAAAGAAAATTTTTCCTTGACTACTGTGGAATTTTCCGAAACGACTAACGTATAGTAGAGACCAAGCTAATTCTACATCGGGTGTTCCATGGTTTTTTCTCTGACCCAGAGCAGTTCACGCCAGCGGGAAATTATTGAAATTGTTTTCAGTAATGGTTGGGACTTCATGAAGAGTCTCCTGACTGGTGGTAAAGCCGATAAACCACAGATCCCCCCCCCTGAAGTTTTTCGCAATATTCTGGTGGAGCTAGGGCCTTTTTATGTCAAGCTCGGACAGCTTCTGAGCACTAGGCCCGATCTTCTACCCCCGAAATACATTGAGGCCCTCACTGCCCTCCAAGCCAAAGTCCCCACGGTGCCTTGGTTTGAAATTGAGCAAACCATTCGTCAGCAACTTTCCCAACCCCTCGAAGACGTTTTTCAAGAAATTAACCCCAACCCCATTGCAGCGGGTTCCATTGCCCAAATCCATCGGGCGGTTCTGCGGAATGGTCAAGCTGTCGCCCTGAAGGTACAACGGCCAGGCATCGATCAAATCGTCGCCCAGGACATTGCCCTTATTAAAGGAATTGCAGAACTCGCTGCTCTCACAGAATTTGGCCAAGATTATGATGTGATTGCCCTCGCGAAAGAGTTTACCAAGGCTGTCCAGGCGGAGCTCGATTTTCGTACTGAAGCAGGTTATACCGATCAGCTCCGGCGCAATTTAGCGAAAAGCAGTTGGTTCGATCAACAAAAACTGACGATTCCAGAAATTTATTGGGAGCTGACCACCGAAAAGCTGCTGGTCATGGAATGGCTCGACGGAAAACCCCTCCTTGAAGCGGAGGTCACTTCAGAAAAACAACGTCAAGCAATCACGACAATTTTGTTTCGGGCCTTTTTCCAGCAAATTTTTGTGGATGGTTTTTTCCATGCTGATCCCCACCCCGGTAATATTTTCTATCTCGATAGTCAGACGGTGGCGTTAATCGATTGTGGGATGATTGGTCGCCTTGATCCACGCACCCAAAAACTACTAACAGAGATGCTACTGGCCATTGTGGATATGGATGCCCAGAGCTGTGCTCAGTTGACCCTAGAACTATCCGAAGGGGCGCACACGACGAACTTAGCCCGCCTAGAAGCTAACTATGATCGCCTGCTGCGTAAATATTACGACCGGAGCTTAACACAATTGAATTTTAGTGAGGTGTTCTATGAAATTTTGCAGGTAGCCCGCAACAATAAGGTTAAACTGCCGGGAAATTTGGGTTTGTATGCCAAAAGTCTCGCCAATTTGGAGGGGGTCGCCCGCAGTTTTAATCCAGAGGTTAATTTACTCGATGAAATTAAACCCCTGATTACTGATATTTTCCGGCGGCAATTGGTGGGAGACACCCCGTTTCAGACCATGTTCCGCACGGTTCTCGATCTGAAAACCATTTCTTTGCGATCGCCGCGCCAGATTGACGTGATTCTCGACCGCCTCAGCTCAGAAACCCTCCAGTGGAATTTAAACCTGCGGGAACTCGATGGCCTGCGCCGTAGCATTGACGACTCCGCTAATCGCCTTTCCTTTAGCATTGTGGTGGGGTCATTAATCATGGGAGCCGCGATCATTACCATTTCGCCGAACCGTCAGTTAATGATTGTGAATGAAATTTTGTTTGCGGCAGCCAGTCTTTTAGGATTGTGGCTAATCATTAGTATTTTGCGGTCAGGACGCCTAAAGTAAATATCCTCTGGATGATGAAATCTAAAAAATTGCCCCAGGCAGAACAACCAAGGGATACTATAGAAAATGGCCTTGACCTTTGGCATGAATTATCGCTCTGATTAGAATTCATTATGCTCTCCACCCTCTTCGCCGACTTCCGCATTATTTTTGAACGGGATCCCGCTGCGCGTAACTGGCTTGAAGTTCTATTTTGCTATCCGGGCCTCCAAGCGCTGTTGTTTCATCGCGTCTCCCATGCCCTCTATCGCTCTGGTCTGCCGTTTATCCCCCGGTTTCTTTCCCACATCGCCCGCTTTTTAACGGGAATTGAAATTCACCCAGGTGCCCGCATTGGCCACGGAGTTTTCATTGACCATGGTATGGGCGTTGTTATTGGTGAAACGGCTATTGTTGGTGACTATTGTTTGATCTACCAAGGCGTCACCCTCGGCGGCACGGGGAAAGAGAGTGGAAAACGTCATCCTACCCTCGGTGAAAATGTCGTTGTTGGTGGGGGAGCCAAGGTGCTCGGCAATATTGAAATTGGGAATAACGTGCGTATTGGCGCGGGATCAGTGGTTTTACGCCATGTGCCTTCGGATTGCACAGTAGTCGGCATTCCGGGGCGGATCGTCTATCGTTCTGGGGTCAAGGTCAATCCTTTGGAACACGGCAGCCTACCCGATTCGGAAGCAACGGTGATTCGTACCCTCTTAGACCGCATTGAAGCCCTAGAAGAGCAAGTCCAAACTCTCCAAGGTCAACAGCAGCCGGATCTCGTGACAGTCGCCCACCGTCGTCAAAATCACAAAGATAGCTGTCGCTTGTCTGACCGGGAAATTCAACAATATTTAGATGGTGCAGGCATCTAAAATTTAGGTAGCTTGATTTGTTTGATCAATAAGCTTTGAGATAAATTGCTTAGGACAAAAGGGAAGCTCGATTAATTTTTGTTTTGACGATTTCTTTAGCCTGAAACAACGAGGGTGCGTTGCTGATCTAGCGAAATTTTGAATTTTTCGAGGTTCTCAAAAGACTTTCGATCATGGAATTTATATTGTCTCACCACGCCCTAGAAGAAAGTAAAAAGCGTGGGATTTCCCTCGAATTGGTCGAGTCAGTTCTTGATAATCCTCAGCAGATTTTTAAACAGAATGAAACAATAACAGTTTATCAATCCCAAGTTATTTTTGATAATGGCAAAAAATACTTAATTCGTATTTTCATGAATACGACAGTTGATCCCAAGAAGATTGTCACTCTTTATCGTACTAGTCAAATTAAAAGATATTGGAGAGCCGAATGAAAATTAAGTATGATCCTGAAGTTGATGTGTTGCGCATCACCTTAAAAGATGTAGCTATTGAGGAAAGTGGTGAAGAAAATCCTGGCATCATTCTTGACTATGATCAAAAAGGCCAGGTCATTGGCATCGAGATTTTACAAGCTTCAAAACGCATTGATAATCCCCAGGCCATTGAATACCAAATCCTACCAATATCTATGGCTGCGGTGACAGAACCAATGGCTTAGTCTGTCCGAATATTACTCGTTCAAAAGCCAGATCAAATTTCCCTAAAGACTATTTAAAAAGTCGTCGTCTAGTTCGTAGCCTAATAACTGGGCGATCGCCTTTACCCGTGACTGGGGCTGAATGCCGAACTTCGGTAAGGTTTCGCTGAGGCAAAATACTTTATTCATCACAAAAATTTCGAGGGCTTCGGGGTTATATTGAATCCCTTCGGTGCGATGAAATTGATGGGGCACGAGCATCGCCGTATAGCGGCCTAATTCCCCTGCTTTCCAGTCGAGGAGAAAGAGAAACCAAGGAAAAATCGCATCGAGGCGCACAAACCAAAGACGAATTTCTGGAATTTCTGAAAGTTCACGGGGATCATTCGCTTCCTGGGGAAAATCAATCTTTAACTGAAACTTTTGCTCATGGTCTGCGAGGGCCTCATCGAGCAGGATCGATTGCACCAGGGTTTTCAGGGGGGCCAAATTAAGACTGAGGATGTCGCGTTGGGGAATTTTGATCTCTGCCATGGTTGCTTTGGTCAACAGCCTTCCCATTGTAAAGCTTGGAGATGGGCGCTGAGTGCCCCTAGGCTCATGAATTGCATTTGGCGATCGCCCTGGGACAAAAGCCAGCGAGTCGGCTGTTCCTGGAGATTGAGGCGCAATGGACAAGGCGTTTGTACCGCTTCAAAACCCAGACGCATTAAAGCACGTTCTGTCCAAGTGGCTGCCAAACCTTGACCCATAAATTGGATCGGCGATCGCCGCTGGTACTGCAATTGAAACTGACCACTCATTTGATCAAAGTAAAAGCGATCGCTACTAAAGGTTGTCCCCAAATATCCCTCTAGGGCCAACTCCTCCGGTGTCCCCACCACTAACCTTTGACTGGGGGTAATCAGCCAGAGCTGATCCGCACTCCGCAGAGCCAAATCGAGGTCATGGGTCGACATCAAAACGGTGCGTCCTTGTTGGTGCGCCAAAAACCGCAGCAGTTGCATCACTTCCACCCGGCGAGGCACATCGAGATAGGCCGTCGGTTCATCCAGCAACATCAAATCCGTCGCCTGGGCCAAGGCCCGCGCAATCATCGCTTTTTGTCGTTCCCCGTCGCTAATATTGTTCAGGGGTTGGGCCTGGAGATTTGTCAAACCAACGGCGGCGATCGCCTCCCGGACAATCTGTCGATCCGTTGGCCCCAAACGCCCTTGCCAATCGGTATAGGGATAACGCCCCAAGGCGACTAATTCCGTAACCGACATCCAGGCGAGATCAACCCGCTCCGTTAAAACTAAGCTGAGGCGCTGGGCCCGCTGGGCCGCATTGAGTGCATTCAATGGTGTACCGTTCAGCCAAACTTGACCCGCTTGGGGAGCTTCAAGACCTGCCAATGTCCGAATTAGGGTGGATTTTCCTGATCCATTCGCGCCCACTAAACAAACAAACTGACCCTGGGCGATCGCCAGATTCAAATCCTGAAGCAAGGCACGCCGTTGGTAACCCACCGTTAAATTTTCTGTGACCAATAAAGGCGATTGGGGTTGCAATGTTACCGTCAAAGGCGATCGCCTCGATTAATGGAGGTGGGTTTGGGCTTTTTCCCGCGAACAGACCCAATCGTGGGGGAGCGCCGAGGGCCAACCCATCAAGCGAGCCTCCGGACAAATGGTGGTGATCGTTAACTGGCAATCGAGTAACTCGAACCCCTGCTGTTGGCATTGAGCAATGCTGTGTTTGTTGATCGCGACATCCTCAAACTCAATGGTTTTATTGCACTGGACACAGACTAAATGGTGGTGGTGCGCCTGGGACTGGTTCAGTTCATAATGCTTATGGCCTTCTGCTAGCTCCAGCTCCCGTAAAATACCCATGCGAGTCATGAGTTTTACGCTACGGTACACCGTCGAGAGACTAATTTTTTCCTGTTGCTCCAATAGCTCATTGTGCAAATCTTCAGCGCTGAGGTGTTCACCCTTCGGCAAATTTAGAAAGGTGCGGAGAATTTTTTCCCGCTGGGGCGTTAACCGCCACCCTTTAGCATTGAGTTCGGTCTTGAGGGCGCTTACGTCGTAGGAAGGTACCAGCATATTTTTCAACAAGTTCAGCTTATTGACAATAATAAACGCCCTTTTCTACTTTTGCAACAATCTAGCCTTATTGCAAATAAATACTAACATTCAAGTCACCATCGGCCCCAAAAGGCGATCGCCTGCTGTAATCTACGCCAACAAAAATATTGCCCCTTTTTCTATCAACCGAGGACGATTAAGCGGCATCCTCTAATAAAATCGTCGGATCAACATATTGCTCAAGGTGATTGGCGAGGGCTTCGAGGATTGCTTCTTGCCGTTCGTTGAAATTAGCAATACCTGTCGGTAGAGAAGAGAGGCCCCGTTTTTGGCGGAGGGCATTGAGCCAAAAGCGACACCAGGGGCCATTATTAAACAAACCTTGCAAGTAGACGGCCCAGATGTTTTGACTTTGGTTCACGAGACCCAGGTTTGGGGTTTCAAAGAGTTGGGTATAACCGCTACTGGGAGCATAGTTCAGGATGTCACAGGGGAGGGTCATGCCGCTCAGGGGAAGATTTGGAAAGGGGAAGCGCGAAAATGTTTCGGTGGGGAAGAGGGCGGCCTTGGTATGGGGTTGGCTATCAAAGGGCGTTAAACCGAGGGCTGGTTGAAAATCGCCACTGGGGAGGGCAATTTTTTTACTGAGGAGATTGGCACCATTGCCGATCCCTAACACCGTGCCGCCTGCATTGACATATTGCTGTAGCTGTTGGGGATAGCCATATTTGTGGAGATAGTCGAGGTCGGCGATCGCCTGGCTGGTGTGGGGCACAATCACCGCATCGGGATAACCCAAGGTCTCGGTCGGATCAATAAATTCCAACTGTACCGAAGCCTCACCCATCAGGGCATCAAAGTCTGCATAGGGACAGAGGTGGGGGAGCTGGATTACCTGCAAGCGCAGTTTATTTTGGGGTAAATTGACAGGGTTATGGGCAACGGTAGTACACAGGCTTTCGGGGTCAAAGGCCAGATTTTGGAGGGGCCGAATATAGCCGAGGACGGGTCGTTTGAGATGCGTTTTGACCCACTGACTGGTTTGGGTTTCTTGGGGGCGATCGCCTTGCCACTGATTGAAGATTACCCCCCGAATTAGTTGACGATTTTCTGGGGAAAGCCGTTGCCAGAGGCCCCAGAGCTGATTAATGGCCCCTTCATGGGTGCAGTCGATCAAAATAATACCCGTGACGGGCGTCTCTAAACCCTTGAGAATCTCAAAATTTTGGTCGGTATCGCTGGTAAGGGGATGGTAAAGACTGTCGCGATAACTATCGAATAGCAGCACATCGTATTTCGGCGGCAATGCCATCAAACATTCTCGAATCAGCGGTCGCGCAATATCGTAATAACTATCGTAGTAAGCCGTTCGTTTGACAGTACCAATCCCCCGCCCTTGAATCAGCAGTTGAAATTTGGGCTTTGACTCACCAGGGGGGCTACAGGCTTTTAGTAAAACTGGGTTGAGATGGGTTGTTGGTTGGATTTTTGCGGCCCACGCTTGCCACGCCGCTGATTGACTGACTTCTGCGTCGGCACTGACCCGATAGCCTTTTGTGATTTCCGTTTGACTTTGGAAAGGAACAACTCGCAACCCCTGCCGAGTTAGGGAACGGGCCAGCGCCGTAATTAACCATGATTTTCCAGACCGACGACTAGGGCTAAAAATGGCGATCGCCCGCATGAAGCTTCCTCACATTAAACCGAAAGATAGATGCATAGATTTAGATTGTACAGTCTAGACCGAAAACCGACTCAGCCAACGTTGTAAAGCATTTTTGCACCGAGCCAACCACGACACCTTTACCACCTGGGGGGCCGCTTGCCATTGGGCCAACACCTGACGACCCAGGGGCGTTAAGCGAAAACTATCTGTCAAACCTTGACCATCAACCTCCCGCCGGAGCAATCCCACTTGAATCAGCCACATCATCAACTCTTCCACGGCCCCTTCCGGCAGCGATCGCCCACTATAACCCGCCCGGAGTCCAGCTTCTCCAGCAATATCAGGGAGCGCCACACTCTGATCTTTCATCGCTGCCAGTAGTTCCCACCGGAGCGGTGTGCAAGCAAAAGCCACCAGTGCCCGCTGTATTGTTTCAGGAGCGTATTGAATGGGTTTTGGTGTAAAAACTTGGGTCATGGCTAGGAGCAGAGACAATTGCAATCAAACGAAATTCACTAATAAAGTGCATTGTATATCCTTCCCCAAAGTTCTTGACGGCGAATCATCATCGAGGCAAAGCTTGAAATTCGTTGAAAGAAACAGATGATGACCCTTTATTCGTAGAGATATCCCTTGAAATGAAACCATTTTCTTTGCGAGATACATCGTTTTATTGACTTTTGTTTTCTTCTCTGAGAACCCGAAAATCATTTGCGAAAATGACACTGACTGAGATCACTTTTGATCACAAACCAGTTTTTTTTGGGAGTAAAAATACCTATGAAACTTGCCTATTGGATGTATGCAGGCCCAGCCCACATCGGCACATTACGCATTGCCAGTTCTTTTAAAAATGTCCATGCGATTATGCACGCTCCCCTAGGCGATGATTACTTTAATGTGATGCGTTCGATGTTAGAACGGGAACGCAACTTCACCCCTGTCACCGCCAGCATTGTGGATCGGAATGTTCTGGCGCGGGGCTCCCAAGAAAAAGTTGTTGATAATATTGTCCGCAAGGATCAAGAGGAACGACCCGATCTAATTGTCTTGACCCCCACTTGCACTTCAAGCATTCTCCAGGAAGACCTCGAAAATTTCGTCGCTCGCGCCCAATTGGATGCCCAGGGTGATGTCATCTTGGCGGATGTGAACCACTACCGGGTCAATGAACTCCAGGCTGGCGATCGCACCCTCCAGCAAATCGTCCAGTTTTATATCAATAAGGCAAGAAAAAAAGGTGACTTAGCCACTGAGAAAACCCCGCAACCGTCGGTGAATATTATTGGGATTTCGACCCTTGGTTTCCACAACAACCACGACATCCGCGAACTGAAGACTTTGATGGCCGAGTTGGGGATTAGTGTGAATTTAGTAATTCCTGACAAAGCCTCTGTCCATGATTTGAAAAAATTGCCCCAGGCCTGGTTTAACCTTGTGCCCTACCGGGAATTGGGCCTGCCCACGGCAAAATATTTGGAACAAGAATTTGACCAACCCTATGTGGACATTACACCGATGGGCGTTGTGGAAACGGCCCGTTGTATCCGCGCGATCCAGGCGGTGATTAATGACCAGGGAGCCACGGCAGATTATGAAGCCTTTATCGAAGAACAAACCCTCCATGTGTCTCAGGCCGCTTGGTTTAGTCGTTCCATTGATTGCCAAAATTTAACGGGCAAAAAGGCGATCGTCTTTGGGGATAATACCCACGCTGTCGCAATGACGAAAATTTTGGCGCGGGAAATGGGCATCCATGTGGTGCTGGCGGGAACCTATTGTAAATATGATGCTGACTGGTTCCGCCAAGAGGTGAGCGAATACTGTGATGAGATTTTAATTAGCGAAGATCATGGCGAAATTGCTGATGCGATCGCCCGCCTAGAACCCGCTGCCATTTTCGGCACCCAGATGGAACGCCATGTGGGTAAACGGCTGAATATTCCCTGTGGCGTAATCGCCGCCCCGATCCACATCCAAAACTTTCCCATTGGTTATCGGCCTTTCGTGGGTTATGAGGGCACTAACCAAATCGCGGATCTAGTTTATAACTCCTTTACCCTGGGCATGGAAGACCATTTGCTCGAAATTTTTGGCGGCCACGATACCAAGGAAGTCATTACCACGACCATGTCGGCCAGTTCTGATCTGAATTGGACAACGGAAGCCCAGGGACAACTCAACAAAGTCCCCGGATTTGTGCGGGGCAAGGTGAAGCGCAACACCGAAAAATATGCCCGCGCCCAGGGACTGAGTGAAATTTCTCTGGAAGTGCTCTACGCCGCTAAGGAGTCTGTCGGTGCTTAATTAACGAGGCCCCCCTGCCCCCAGTTTGGGGGAGATTTAGGAGCAGTTCAAAAGACCGATGAGGTTTGCATAATCGCTAAGGTCGGGGGAGATCTGCGCTAAAGTGAAAGGCTGATCGCACGCTTGGTTGCTCTTTTTCCCATGCTTAAAGTTGTCTTTTTCGGTACGCCTCAGTTTGCAGTGCCCTACCTAGAAGCCCTTTTGAATCACCCGGACATTGAAGTGCTGGGGGTCGTTACCCAACCGGATAAGCGGCGGGGTCGGGGTAGTCAACTGATTCCGTCGGCGGTAAAAAAGGTGGCGATCGCCCATGATCTTCCCGTCTGGCAACCGAAGCGCATCAAAAAAGACCCTGAAACGCTGGAAATTCTCGAAAATCTCCAGGCCGATGTGTTTGCCGTAGTTGCCTATGGCCAGTTGCTCTCGCCGCAAATTCTCCAGATGCCCCGGCTCGGCTGTGTCAATGGCCATGGTTCTCTGTTGCCGAAATATCGGGGAGCCGCGCCGATCCAGTGGAGCTTAGTCCAGGGAGAAACGGTGACGGGGATGACCACCATGCTCATGGATGAGGGGATGGATACCGGGGCAATGCTCCTCAAAGCCGAAACGCCCATTGATCTTTGGGATAATGCCCATGATTTGGCGGTGAAATTAGCGACCTCTGGGGCGGCTTTACTGACGGAAACCTTAATTCAACTAGCCCAGGGAAATATTACCCCCATCCCCCAGGAGTCAGACCAAGCAACCTATGCGCCGTTGATTCAGAAAGAAGATTTTCAGCTAGATTGGCAAAAAGGGGCGATCGCCTTACATAACCAAGTACGCGGTTTCTATCCCAACTGCCTCACCACCTGCCGCGATAAACCGTTAAAAGTGTTAGAAACGATCCCCCTCGTACCGGAATGTTTTGCGCAATATCCCGCAGCATACGAACCCCTCAAGGAATTTGTTGGGAATACAGGGAAGGTTGGGGAAATCGTGGCGATCGCCAAAAAATTTGGGCCAATTATTCAAACTGGGGACGGACTCCTACTGCTCAAACAGGTGCAACCCAGCGGCAAAAAACCCCAGTCCGGTTGGGATATGGTCAACGGGATGCGCTTAACTGTCGGTGAATCTTTGGGCTAGAGCGCAAAAAAAGTCCCCAGGTTGTGAACCCGGAGACCTTGGGGGAAATTTCAACTAAAAGAACCTAGGAAACCCCTTGCATTTGTGCCGTTCTCAAGGTGAGTTCTGAGGTGCGATCGCCCCGGCGCAGTTCCACTTTCAAGCTGGCATCAACGCCGCTCTGTTCCACGGTTTCCTGGAGTTGTTGGGCATTGGCGATCGCCTTACCGTTGATTTTTGTAATCACATCGCCCCGACGCAGACCCGCTGTTTCTGCTGGACTACCCGGCACCACACCCAGCACCAGCGCTCCGTTTACTTCCGGTAAGAGCACGATGGAATTGGGGTCAGCATTATTTTCCTTAGCCATCTCTGGGGTGAGGCTCACCATCCGAATCCCAATGAAGGGGTGGGGCACTTCTTTGCCAGCGGCGAGGGTGGGTTCGAGGGCCTTCGCCTTGTTGATCGGGATTGCAAATCCAATGCCCATCGCATCCCGGCGGATCGCGGTGTTAATGCCAATCACTTCACCGTCGGCGTTGAGGAGGGGGCCACCGGAGTTACCAGGGTTAATGGCGGCATCGGTCTGGAGAAAATCGACCCGCTTATCGGGAATTCCTGCCTGGGCCGAAGACCGTTCTAGGGTACTGATAATGCCGAGGGTAACAGTATTATTCAAACCCACTGGATTCCCTACGGCGATCGCCCAATCACCCACCTGCACAGACCCAGAATCACCGAGGGGAGCCACGGGAATAGACTCATTTCTGGGGTCAATTTTCACGACGGCCAAATCAGTGACTTCGTCGGTACCCTTTACTTCCCCTTCAAAGCTGCGGCCATCTTTTAGGGTAACGGTAACGCGGTCAGCGCCGCTCACAACGTGGGCGTTGGTGAGGATCACCCCAGACCGATCGGTAATAAACCCAGATCCTTGTCCGGTAACCACCTGGCGCTGTTCATCGGGAAATTGCATCCCAAAGCGATCGCCAAAAAACTCCCGGAAAAATGGATCATTCATAAACGGGTCTTGGAAGCGGCGCACCACGGTTTTTTCTGTGTCTAGACGCACTACCGCTTGCCCTGTCCTGGCCACCGCATCGGCGACAAAACTTCGACCTGCGGCTACGGGTACCGCTGCCACTTCCTGGGGCGGATTGGTATCAGCTAAAGGTTGGTTGAGGGTTTGGCTAGAGCCTTGCATTGCCCCGAAGGTAATGGCACAGCCCACACAGAGGGCAACAATGTGGGTTGTAAATCGTTGGACAAATTTTGATCGTCTCATAGAAGTTTTTCTATCCAGTCTGTATAAAGTTTTAGGATGATGGCCACATCGAGCCGGGCGTTGGAGGGACACCGCAGGAGGTTTTATCGTTAATCTTAGCAATTGAATTCTCCCGGTTTAGGTGAGGTTTTCCCGCCATTACTAAACCCTGAGTCACAATTTTTGACGTAAATTTGCTGGTTTTGGTTCACAAAAATGGAGATTGTAATGGCTTAACCCAAACCAAGAATCTGTTCTAGATCGTAGGGACATTTCTGGGAAAAGCTGTCTTGGGATAAACCTATTTCTGCCTTTGCCCGTTGCCGTGCTGTGGTGTAGGCAGAGGCTAAAATCTGCTGTAAATAGGGCCGCAAACTCGGAGAATCTTCTAATTCGTCAATAATGCGGCGACGGTGCTCAATGATCGTTGACTCCCAGCTACCAGAACGTTTCTCTGCCTGAAAGTCCCACTGCAGTAAGTGCATCAACAAAATGATCAAATTACTCTTGAGGCGGTGGCGATCGCGTTTACCCATCGATTCTATTTCATCAATTAGATGTTCCCAATCGACGGCCACATAATCCCGGAGGCGCAATTTTTCGAGGGTCTGTTGCAGCCAAAGTTGATAATCTTGGTCGTAGGTGATGTCGGGAATCCTAGGCGTTGGAACCATCGCTAAAAAAGGGGAAATCGCTTAACCCTAGGGCCATTATAACGATTCCCCAGGGGCTTACTGGCCTGCGGCTTCGACCCAATTTTTTAAGGTCGCAACCACAGCATCGAGATCAAGATCTTGGCGATCGCCTTCTTTGCGGCGCACCACTTCCACCTTGCCATCCTTGAGGGATTTCCCTGTGACAACCCGGAAGGGAATACCAATCAGTTCTGCATCCTTAAACTTCACCCCAGCTCGTTCGTTGCGGTCATCAAGGATGGTTTCAACTCCAGCGGCGTTGAGATCGGCATAGAGTTTTTCTGCGGCTGCCATCTGTTCTTCACTCTTAACATTGGGCACGACTACCACAGCATGGTAGGGGGCGATCGCCACGGGCCAGATAATGCCATTTTCATCGTAGGATTGCTCCACGGCGGCCTGGGCCAGACGGGAAACGCCAACCCCATAGCAGCCCATCACCAGGGGTTGTTCTTTACCATTTTCGTCGGTAAAGGTGGCCCCCATAGCCTCGGAATATTTTGTCCCCAGTTGGAAAATGTGACCCGCTTCGATGCCCCGTGCCGTTTGCAGGATTTGGGTCGGATCATGGACAGCGCGATCGCCTGCCTTTGCCAACCGCACATCCACTTGCAATTCAGGCAGTTTAAACTCTGTGCCCCAGTTTGCACCGAGGACATGGTAATTCGTTTCATCGGCACCCGTGACAAAGTTTGCCAAAGGCACTGCAGTTTGATCAATTACTCGTGTAATTATGGGATAAGCCCATTTCTTTGTGATTTTCATCACAAACTGATGAATAAGCACTGTTGAAGAAGATTGTTTTTTTTCTACCCTATATAGATATTGAAGAAAGTTAATAAGTAAGTGTTTCAAGTCGCCTTTGTAATTTTTAATGAGCTGTAATGCTTCATTTTTTAACGAGTTTCCACTTTTATCCCTGACTTCTTCTGCTATAGACTCAAGGGCTTCCAATGTTGGTTCTTGGATATGATCATCTTTTAAATCAGGAGATATATACCCTAAAGGCAAAGGCTTTTTAAACCATTTCTCTTGAATATTTGCATCAGCGACTGTCAGAGAAATTATAGTTTTAGAGTTACTATATTTACGACCATGCTTGGTTAATTCATTTTGAAGCTTAACCTCGTTAATCTCTTGATCACCACGAATAGACACCAAAGCAAAAACAGTTATCCCTTTGTTATAAATCACCTCATAAAGGACATTCTTAACAACACAAGTGGGAGAGCAATCTAGGAAGTCACACAGGGATTCAATGGTGGCTGTATCCGGGGTTTCGCGTTTTTCAAAACTGTTGAAAGGAGAGGCGATCGCCTCAACGGGTAGAGACACAGCTTTCTCAGTATTCGCGGCGTACTTTTCATCCTCGGTATAGAGAATTTCATCTTCCCCGGCATCGGCGAGGATCATAAATTCCTGGGAACCAGAACCACCAATGGCCCCAGAGTCGGCTTCTACCGCCCGGAATTGTAAACCACAGCGACGCAACATATTGCGGTACGCCTGATCCATGTCTGCGTAGGTTTTTTTGAGGCATTCCTCAGAAGCATGGAACGAGTAGCCGTCTTTCATGATGAATTCCCGCCCGCGCATTAAGCCAAACCGGGGTCGAATCTCATCGCGGAATTTCGTCTGAATCTGGTACAAATGCTGGGGCAACTGCCGATAGGAACGGATCATGTCCTTGGCAATGGTAGTAATCACTTCCTCGTGGGTTGGCCCTAAACCCAACTCTCCATCCAGGCGATCGCGCAGGGAAAACATAATCCCTTCTGCCTGGGTGTAGGTATCCCAACGGCCCGATTCTTGCCAAATTTCTGCGGGTTGCAACTGGGGTAACAGGGTTTCCTGGGCCCCGGTGGCATTCATCTCTTCCCGGACAATCTGGGATACCTTCTGGAGTACGCGCCACATCAACGGTAGATAAGCATAAATCCCCCGCCCAATCCGCCGGATATAGCCGGCCCGCAGCAGGAGCTTATGGCTAGGAATCTCCGCATCGGCGGGATCTTCTCGGAGGGTAACGAACAGACTTTGGGAAAGGCGCATGGTTATTTTGAGTTTTTCGTGACAGCTAATGGAATGAACCATCGCCCATTATGGATTACTTGCTGCCATTTTAGAATCGGGGGCCTGATCAGAACGTTGTCGGTAGCCAACTTTTTCCCGGAATAAACGAGAGGAATCAGCACATTTAATAATAAATGAAAACAAAAAAATCTCTCTTTTATGTTTCAAAAATTGGTTTCAAGCCAATCGAGCCAAATTTGTCTTCACTAGCGCAGACAGTCTTTGGAGAATTCGTCGAAACTTAGATTTCTTGCGGGGTGAATATGGAAATGATGCAGAACAAGATTACTTTTACTTTAAACTCAGAACATCTTAAACAAGACAGATAAAAAGCTTAATAATTTAACTACACAATTCTATAGAACTAAATTGCTAGAATTTGGAGGATCAAATTTGCAGGTTAATTTTTAAGCTTAAGTTATGCCAGTGTCATCATCACTTCCTCCCTGCCATACCCAATCAGAGGCCGAATTAATTCAATCCCTAAGGAGCGATGCAGAACGGGGATTATCGCCAGAGGCGGTGGCCCAGCGTTATGAGCAGTATGGTTGGAATGAATTGAAGTTTCGGGCTGGGAAACCAGCTTGGTTGCGTTTTCTGTTGCAGTTCCACCAACCGCTTCTATACATCCTAATCATCGCCGGGAGTATTAAAGCGGCTTTGGGTTCCTGGACGAATGCTTGGGTTATCTGGGGAGTCACTTTCATTAATGCGGTGATTGGCTATATCCAAGAGGCTAAGGCGGAAGGGGCGATCGCCTCCCTGGCAAAAGCGGTCACCACCGAAGCGATGGTTCTGCGGGAAGGCAATACCCTGCGGATTCCGTCACGGGATTTGGTGCCTGGCGATATTGTGCTGTTGGCTTCCGGGGATAAAGTCCCGGCGGATTTGCGGTTACTCAAGGTGCGGAACCTCCAAGTTGATGAGTCAGCCCTGACGGGGGAAGCGGTGCCCGTCGAGAAAAAGTTAGGTCTTTTACCCCTAGATACGCCCCTAGGCGATCGCCGCAATATGGCCTATGCGGGAAGCTTTGTCACCTTTGGTCAGGGCACAGGTATCGTCGTGGCGATCGCCAATCAGACGGAAATGGGGCAGATTTCCCAATCCATGGAGAAGCAGGTCAGTTTAACCACACCACTGACCCGAAAATTTACCAAATTTAGCCATTCCCTGCTGTATGTGATTTTGACCCTGGCGACCCTCACCTTTGCCATTGGTTGGGGCCGGGGGGGTAATCTCGCCGAGATGTTTGAAGCTGCCGTGGCCCTGGCCGTGAGTGCGATTCCCGAAGGATTACCCGCCGTAGTGACGATTACTTTGGCGATTGGGGTGAACCGGATGGCCCGCCGCCATGCCATTATTCGTAAATTACCCGCCGTAGAAGCCCTCGGAAGTGCCACGGTGGTCTGTTCTGATAAAACGGGCACCCTCACGGAAAATCAGATGACTGTCCAGGCGATCTATGCGGGGGATGTTCATTTCAAAGTGAGTGGCAGTGGCTACAGTCCGAAGGGAGAAGTTTACCTGGCCGCAACCGGTGATGATGGGGATGCCAGCTTTGAAACCCTGCCCCCAGTCCTGGCAGAATGTCTCACCGCAGGGTTGCTCTGCAACGATTCCCAACTGAAACAAACGGGTGATGATTGGTCTGTGGTGGGCGATCCAACGGAAGGAGCCTTGATTACTGCGGCGGCGAAGGCGGGCCTCAGTCAGGTGGGTTTAGACGCCCAGCGGCCCCGGCTCGATTCGATTCCCTTTGAGTCGGAATATCAGTACATGGCGACGCTCCATGATGGCACGGGGCGGACAATCTATGTCAAAGGGTCGGTGGAATCGCTGTTGCGCCGTTGTGAAACGATGTTATTGGACGATGGTCAGGCGATCGCCCTTGATCCTGCAGTCATCGAAGCAGTGGTAGAGACCATGGCCACCAAAGGATTACGGGTTCTCGCCTTTGCGAAAAAAGAAGTCAGCAGTCACCAACACAGCGTTGACCATGAGGATCTCACCACGGGCCTTGAGTTTTTAGGACTCCAGGGAATGATTGATCCCCCCCGACCGGAGGCGATCGCCGCTGTCCATGCCTGCCAAACAGCAGGAATTAACGTCAAGATGATCACCGGTGATCACATTGCCACCGCCAAGGCGATCGCCCAACGCATGGGAATTCGCACCGGAGAAACAGTCATTGCCTTTGAGGGTCAAGACCTCGAAAAAATGGATCCTCAAAGTCTGGCCGAGGCCGCCGAAACTGGGTCGGTCTTTGCCCGGGTTGCCCCAGCCCAAAAACTTGCCCTCGTCGAAGCCCTTCAGAAAAAAGGTGATATCGTCGCGATGACTGGCGATGGCGTGAACGATGCCCCAGCCCTCAAACAAGCCGATATTGGCATCGCCATGGGTAAAGGCGGCACCGAGGTGGCCAGGGAATCCGCCGATATGCTGCTCACCGATGATAATTTTGCCTCCATTGAAGCCGCCGTCGAAGAAGGACGCACCGTTTACCGCAATCTCCGCAAGGCGATCGCCTTCCTCTTGCCCGTCAATGGCGGTGAATCCATGACTATTTTGATCAGTGTCTTGCTGGCGCGGGATTTGCCCATTCTGTCTCTGCAGGTGCTGTGGCTGAATATGATCAACTCGATCACCATGACTGTGCCCCTCGCCTTTGAAGCCAAGCCCGCCGGGATTATGCAATCGCCCCCCCGCAATCCCAACGAACCCCTGATCACCCCCAAGCTGCTGCGACGGATCGGGATTATTTCGATCTTTAACTGGATTCTTATCTTTGGCATTTTTGAATGGATCAAAACCAGCACCGGCGATCTCGCCCTCGCCCGCACCATGGCGATCCAAGCCCTCGTTGCCGCTCGGATCATTTATTTATTGAGCATCAGTCAACTAGGCCGTAGCCTCCTTCATTACATCAGCGGCCAAACAAAAACCATCATCCAAGCCCCGCTCCTGTTGGTTGGCATTGCCGTCGCCGTCGCTTTGCAGGTCGCCTTTAGTCAATGGGGCCTGATGAATCAACTCTTTCAAACAGCTCCCCTCACCTGGCAACAGGGATTAATCTGTGTACTGCCGATGTTACCGATGATCCCCACGGCGATCGCCGCTAACTATTTAGACACTTGACCCTGAAGGAAAACCACAAAAATAAGGGGAAGATTCTCTGGCTTCCCCCTTGTCCACCAAAAGCTTCCACCGACAGACCCTAGAGCAGATCCCATCGAGATTCCTAAAATCTCCCAGAACTCCCCTGCCACGTATAGAAAGAAACGTCAACTTTTGGGATAATATGAGGCTTGTTTTCCCAACTGACCCGAGAAAGTTCACTATGCCCTCTAGAGAAATGCCCCGCCGCACCAAGATCGTCGCCACCATTGGCCCTGCGACTAGCAAACCAGACGTTCTCCGGGAAATCATCGAAGCAGGGGCAACTACTCTACGGCTAAATTTCTCCCATGGTACCCATGATGACCACCAACGCAACATCCGTCTGATTCGACAAACCGCCTTTGAACTGAACCAACCCGTTGGTATTCTCCAGGATCTCCAGGGGCCAAAAATTCGCCTTGGTCGCTATGAGAGCGACTTTATCACCCTCAAAAACGGCGATCCCTACATCATCACAAGTCGCGAAGTACCCTGTACCCAAGAAGTCGGCTACGTCAGCTATGACAAGCTAGCGGAAGAAGTCCCCGAAGGCTCCACCATCCTCCTCGACGATGGCAAGGTAGAAATGAAGGTCGAACGGGTCGATATTGCTGCAAAAAATCTCCACTGCCGCGTGGTCGTCGGTGGCAAACTCTCCAATAACAAAGGGGTCAATTTTCCTGGGGTCTATCTCTCCGTCAAAGCCCTCACCGATAAAGACCGCGAAGACCTCATGTTTGGCCTCGACCAAGGGGTCGATTGGGTCGCCCTCAGTTTTGTGCGCAATCCCCAGGATGTCCTGGAAATCAAAGAGCTCATCGCCAATGCCGGGAAAAATGTCCCTGTGATCGTCAAGATCGAAAAACACGAGGCGATCGAACAGATGGAGGCTATTCTGTCCCTTTCCGATGGTGTTATGGTCGCCCGGGGGGATCTTGGGGTCGAACTGCCCGCCGAAGACGTGCCCATTCTCCAGAAAAAACTCATTGCCACTGCCAACCGCTTCGGGATTCCTGTGATTACCGCCACCCAGATGCTCGATAGCATGGTGAGTAATCCTCGCCCCACCCGCGCCGAAGTTTCCGATGTGGCCAACGCGATTTTGGATGGTACCGATGCGGTGATGCTTTCTAACGAAACTGCTGTGGGCGAATTCCCCGTAGAAGCTGTGGCGACCATGGCAACCATCGCCAAGCGCATCGAAAAGGAACCCGACGGCATTCAAAAACAACCTTCTGATAAAAAATCGATTCCCAATGCTATTTCTGCCGCCGTCAGCCACATTGCTGGACAGTTAGATGCAACGGCGATCATGACCCTCACCAAGTCTGGAGCAACGGCCCGAAACGTCTCCAAATTTCGCCCAGCAACGCCGATTCTTGCTGTCACCCCCCATGTGGATGTGGCCCGTCGTCTCCAGTTGGTCTGGGGGGCAAAGCCACTCCTTGTTATGGATTCTCCGTCAACGACCCAAACTTTTAAGGCGGCGATTAATGTG
Organism: Synechococcus sp. BDU 130192; assembly: GCF_963876085.1. Taxonomy (NCBI): domain Bacteria; kingdom Bacillati; phylum Cyanobacteriota; class Cyanophyceae; order Synechococcales; family Synechococcaceae; genus Synechococcus; species Synechococcus sp. BDU 130192. The sequence continues at coordinate 21,339 of NZ_CAWNNO010000033.1, forward strand.
GCCCAGGAGAGCGGTTTTCTCCATGAAGGGGACTTGGTGATCATGACAGCGGGGACGCTCCAAGGGGTGTCTGGTTCTACAGATCTCATCAAAGTCGAAATGGTGCAGGCGGTGCTCGGAGAAGGCATTGGCATTGGTCAAGGGGCGGCCAGTGGTCGTGCCCGGGTCGTGAATCAAAGTGAAGATATCAATGATTTTGGCCCAGGAGAAATTCTCGTTGCTCGGTCTACGGATGCGGCCTATGTGGAAATGATCCGTAAGGCCAGCGGCATCGTGATCGAAGAACCAAATCAAAATTGTCACGCGGCAACTTTGGGGATGCGGTTGGGTATTCCGGTGATTGTCGGTTTTAAGGAAGCAACTCAGTTAATTCGGGATGGCTCGATTATCTCCATTGATGCCCGTCGAGGCACTGTTTATTCTGGGGTAAATGTGAGCCTTGGGGATGCTGTGGGTGGCACCAAAATGTCCCTGGCTTAAGCCCAGGCGATCGCAATTATCACTTTTATCATCCGGCGGCCCCAACAATGTTTGGGGCAATTTTTTTGGGTTGGAACAATTACGATATCCTAGGGGGTGTATTGGCGGTCGCCATCGAGATCCGCCATGCGATGCATCCTGTGGAGAGATCATGCGGCAACTGAATTTTTTATTGTTTTTTGCCCTGTGCTTAGCCCTAGCGCTATTTAGTATCGAAAATACGCAACCCGTCGGGATTAACATCATTCCGGGATTCCAAGCCGAAGCCCCCCTCTCCATCGAACTCCTGCTGGCGGTGGGCACAGGGGCGATTTTAGCCTGGATGTTTAGCCTGTGGGATCAATTGCAGCGGCAAATTGAATCATGGAAAGCCCAACGGGAACTGAAGCTCCAGAGTCAAAAAATTGAGGAATTGGAAAAAGCTTTGGCTGAACTGCAGACCGCCCAACAAAACGCCGCGGAATCATCGGCAGATTCCCCCAGTGTGACGACCGCGTCTACCGAAAACAAAACGGTGCCTGAACCTGAAACTTCTACTGATACGGTGGACACCCAGAAACCTGCTGAAGCATCCCCAGAAGAGTCTCAACCTGAGCAAACGGCCTGATTTTTGACCCTTTGATGCAACCATGGCCACCCAACCCCAAGCGGCGATCGCCACCCTCATTGAACTAGCCCAACAGGGAGAAATCGATCCCTGGGATGTGCAGGTCATCGATGTCATTGATCAGTTCCTCAGTGAACTAGGTCTCGCCGGGGATACAGACCCAATGCTGAGGGAGGCCGACCTACCCCAGTCGGGTCAAACTTTTCTATGGGCCTCCAAACTTGTCCTCCTCAAGGCCGACACCCTCGAAAGTTTAACGGCCATTGAAGCAGAGGTTCAGGAAGAAGAATTCTACGAAGATTGGGACGCAAGCGATACGGAACGACTCCCCCTCAAGCTGGAAAAAAGACTCCGGCGGCGGGCTACGGCACCTCCCCCAAAACGGCGGCGGGTCACCCTCCAGGAATTTATTGAGCAAATCCAACAAATTGCCAACGAAATCGAGGATCATACCCCCAAAAAACGCCTCAAAACGCCACGTAAACTATCCAATAAAGCGGCCATTAAACAGATTACCCAGTTGGCCCATGATGAAAATCTCACGGAATTAGCCGCCCAGCTAGAACAATTTTTCCAGACCCAGATGCCCTCTGATCCAGAAACCCCCGTGGTGTTTGCATTAGACGATTTAATCCGTCAATGGATCGCCTACAAAGAAGCCAACGAATTTTTCCCCCAGGAGATCACCGCCAAACAACATCGCCACGAAAAGGTCGGGATCTTTTGGGCTTTACTTCTGTTGTCGGCTCAATCAAAGGTGGTGCTTTCCCAGGACGATTTTTATGCGCCGGTGCTGGTGCGTCCGCTTTATCCAGGGCTGCCACCGGGAGATTTAAACTCTAAACCGTAAACGATTTCAGCACCCAACCTAATAAAATGCCCACCCCTGTGAAGCGAACAATTTGCCAAAAGGGTTCCTGCCACTTGAGCAACTGACTTTCGAGTTGCAGTTCTAACTTCGCGATTTCGGCGGCAATGAGGTTGAGTTCTGTTTTGAGGGAGGCTTGTTTTTGGATCGTTTCTGGCTCTGCCTGGAGATTCTCTTGTTCTGCTTTCAGCTCTGCGATGCGGGCTTCGGCAGCCTTGACCTGGGCGTGGCGGTCTTTTAGGGCGGCAAGGTCAGTTTCCACTTGGGCGATCGCCTGCTCAAATTCAGTGTGGGAAAGTGCCATCACTCCAAACCCCAGGAACTTTTTTTGTAAATGCGGACGGAGAGACTCGAACTCTCACGTCTAGGACACTAGAACCTAAATCTAGCGCGTCTACCAATTCCGCCACGTCCGCAAAATTAATTAGCTCAGTAAATATATCACATCCATTTTCCGGCCGACAAGGGGAACCTAAAGTCAGCTTATCCCGTCATCAAAACCCATAGGATCCCCCTAAAATTCACTGTGACGCACGAGAAATTTGAAGATGAGTAAAGGTTTGCACACTCGAACTTGGTTAAAAATCGGTATTGTCGGCTTAGAAATTTTAGGGTTTGCCGCCAGCAGTGCGATCGCCCAGGTACCGCCGGACATCGTTGTGGACACAGATTCCAATGCGGGGAATACGCCTGGTGATGTGATCTACAATTCTGGCGATCGCCGTTTTGTGTGTCAGTACGACCAGGGACAATACACCGTAATGTACCAGCCCGAAAGTCGTCCGGGGGAAGTTTATCCTTGGGCGATTCCCCGCACCATGGGAGGCGGTTGGAATGCAGAGCGTCGCTGTGAAGAAATTGCCCGCCGCTTGGAACTGTACCGGGGTGATGGTCTCGTCGAACTCACCACTGGCCGCGAAAATGGTTACGACATCGTTTGTGTGACCACCGAACTAAACCCCACCTGCCAAATCGTCTTTACGGTGCCCCGGGGCCAAAATGCGATCGCCACACGGGATCAAGTATTCGATAATCTCCTCAGTGCCGATAGCGGTTTCCAAACCCGTGGGGTCAATACCTTCATGGGCACTGGCTCGACCAATAGCCTCCTGGGACAACTCCAAAGTATTTTTGGCGGCCGCTCTACCTCTACCCCTAGTCCCGTAGCCCAAGGTTACTCAAACAGTGGTATTAGTCTCAAGCCCTTTCTCGATCCCGCCGATGGTGGTACCGGAGAATATTTAACCCAGGGTCGTGCGGCAGGCCAGTCGAACCCGAACCCAAGCAACAATGGCCTCAGACTCAACACCGATCTCTTCCGTTAGATCATTTAGCATCTAGGCCCCAGAGCATTTAGTTTTGCCCGTAAGCGTCCTCTACTGTGTAATTTTTCCCTAGGCGATCGCCTAGGGTTTTTTCTAGTCTTTAATATTTCGATCGTTAACAATCTAGTAAAGCGGGTCGCTGGCTTTTTCGGAATGGGGCAGAACTCCTTACAATAGAAGGAGGTTTCGTCACGAATCCCCACTGTGTGTGATCAAGGTTTTTGGTCAACTAGAACAGGGTCAAATGACATTGATTCGTCTCGTAGTCCCAAGGAGCAAGATACATTGTGGCCCATAGTTTTTTGTTGGAAGCAGGTCGCTGGACGTTAAATGGTAGTTGGATCGAACGAAATCAGCCCCCCATTCTCATTCGGGGTAAAACAATTGTTGCTTGGGGCCAAAATAATTGGTTTACGATGGTGACAAAGTTAACGTTTCAAGACGGCGATCGCCCCGAAATTTCCTATCAATACAAAGGGCGTTTAGATAGCGGTGAGCGACAATATACCTATGTATTGCAACAAAGTATTTTGGGACGGGTGGAAGGAGAAGGTTGGGTTGGCTCAGAATCAATCGTTCAGCGATACTGGGTGCTTGGCGATCGCCAACGGCGCAGTGGCTTTGAAATGTTTTACCAGATTAACGACGATGAATATCGCTACTCCGGGGGCATCCTCGCCGGCCATTACCTCACCAGTACCATTGAAGGGACTCTCCTCCGTCAGCTTTAATAGCTTTAATCTTTTAAGTTTTGTCCGGTCTCCTGTTGTTTTGATTGTTTTGTTCGTCCACCCCAAACTATGACTACCGATCCCAATATCAATCGCCTTCTCGCCGGCCGTTATCGCCTGGTAGACCTCGTAGGCCAGGGGGCTATGGGGCGTGTCTACCGGGGTGAAGATACAGTCCTAGGGGGAGTCACGGTCGCCGTAAAGTTCCTAGCCCAGACCTTGCTCAACGACAAAATGCGCCAACGCTTTGAGCGGGAAGCAACCATTTGCGCCCTCCTGAGTGAAAAAAGCATCCATATCGTGCGGGTAAAAGACTATGGCGTTGACGACCAGGATGTGCCCTTCTATGTCATGGAATATTTAGAGGGGGAAAGTCTAAGCGATATTATTGCCCATGCTACCCTCGGTTTACCGCGTTTTTTTCAAGTCGTGCGGCAAATATGTTTGGGGATGGAAGCAGCCCACCAAGGGATTACCTTCAAGGGGGAACAATGTTTAATTATTCACCGGGATATTAAACCCAGCAATATTCTGATCATGCAGGATGCGTCCCTAGGGGAATTGGTAAAAATTCTGGATTTTGGGATTGCACGCCTCAGCCAAGCCGGAGCCGCCCAGACCCAATCGTTTATGGGCACCCTCGCCTACTGTTCTCCAGAGCAAATGGAAGGCAAGGAATTAGACCAACGCTCTGATATCTATAGCCTGGGGATTACGATGTACGAGATGCTCACGGGGGATATGCCCGTGATGCCTGAAAATAATTCCTTTGGGGGTTGGTACCGGGCGCACCATGACACACCACCAATTCCCTTTGATAAAAGTTTGCGGATTCCGGCTCCTCTGGTTGAAATTATCATGTGTTGTATGGCGAAAAGTCCGCGCGATCGCCCCCAGACTGTCAATGATATTTGGCAAGCCATGGCCCCCATCGCCAAATATTACGAGCAACAAGCCGCAGAAACCAGGAAATCTTTTTTTACCACATCCCAAAATCTGCAAAATTTCCAAGCAACATCTCCGGTGGCAGGCCCCAATGATCCGACCCGGATTAACAATGCCACCACGGCCCCCAGCTTTCGTAATTCAACGGTAAATCGCCAGGGAAGGCCTACAGATAAACTGAATACAACCTTTAGCGATACCATTTGTGCGGCCCAGTCCTGGCCAGCGGATAAACCCCAAAATAAGATTGTTTTCCCACGGATTTTACCGGCTGAACCGACGGCGATCGCCAGTCTTTGGGCGATGTTAGAAGCTGAGGAGTTGGGCAAACGCCGTTTTGATACCCGTTACAATCAATTTCTCTTCATTGAGGCTCCTCATCCGATGTTGTTGTGGATCACGGTGCTGTACAACAGCAGTGAAGGAGCCCGTTGGTTGCCTTGCTATCTGGACTTGAAAACGAAGATCGGCCAACAGATGGCGCGTCTCTTAGCCAGCCAAGGGAACTATCGAATTCTGCTTTTTGCCCTGGGACAACCCCAACGGTATTTTCACATTACCCAGGCGACAATTTCCCTGAAGCAACGGGAACAGCTTACCCGCTGGGCAGATTTAGGCCAGCGATTGCCTGCCAGTAATCCCGTGGTGAGTAAGCAAACTTTGAAAAAAGAATACGAGAAAAGCAAGGGCAAAATCTTAATGAAGTTGGCGGCTTCTCGGACGAACAGTAATCTTGGGGGATTTTAAAGCCATTTCTAATCTTCGTTAAAAAGGCGATCGCCAATCAATCATGTTAAATCTAGTACAAGATCTTTGAAGATATTGATACCCAAAATTTTACAAGGTAGAGATAAAGTTTGAGGCTCGCAATCAGCAATATAGAGTTCTGCTTGTTTTTCCTTGCGATTAACTAATATCCCAAAACTACAACCATTGTCTCGATATTCTTCCATTTTATCCCTTGTTTTTTGGACAGCATCGCTAGGCGAAACTAACTCAATGACAAAATCAGGACAGAGGGGAACAAATTTTTCTCGCTGATCGGCTGTTAATGCTTGCCAACGAGATTTTTCAAGCCAAGAAACATCAGGAGAACGGGTCGCACCATTGGGCAAAATAAAACCCGTTGAGGAATCGAAAACTTCTCCTAATTGATATTTGTGATTCCAGAGTTGTACTTGAAAAATCAGGTTAGCGTTTTGCCGCCCAGTTTCGCCACCAGTGGGAGGCATAATTACCAATTCTCCTTTAGCTGTACGTTCCAGTTGAAGCTCTGGATTAACCAGACAAAGTTGCTGAAATTGTTCATTGCTTAAGGTGAAAACGGGTTCTAGCGCAAGGGTCATTGTTGTCATTAGCCTTACCCACTGGATTTGTACTTTCTATTGTAATCAGTTAACTAGATTACGGATGTAAACGACGGGCGATCGCCTCACTCCAATTGGTGGTCATGTCCTCGACAGAAACCGCGATTACAGCCTGATTGTTGACGGTAATTTGTAACTGATTGGTGTTGCTCACAGAGCCGATCGCCTGCCAATTGTCCGCCAAAGATTGATTGAGATGGGCTTCAAATTGGGCTTGCTTTTCGGGAGACACAGAGACAATAATCTCGCCGCAGGTTTCGCCAAACAGGATGGCATCGAGACGGTCAGATCCCGTAATTTCAACGGTTGCGCCGAGCTTGCCGCCGATACAACATTCCGCAAGGGCAACGGCTAAACCACCCTCCGCAAGGTCATGGGCAGAGTTTAACAAGCCAGCGGCGATCGCCTCCCGCACAGTTTTTTGGACGGCTTTTTCGAGGGCAAAATCCACTTGGGGCGGAATACCCGCGACGGTATTGTGAATTGTATTTAGATATTCCGACCCGCCGAGGGTTGTTGTTGCCTGAGTACCAAGGAGATAGATTTTATCCCCTGCATTTTGGAAGGCTAAACCACAGACCTGATTAATATGTTCAACTCGTCCCACCATCCCGATAACAGGAGTCGGATAAATAGGGGTCGGTTTGCCATCACTATCAAGGGTTTCATTGTAGAGGGAAACATTACCGCCTGTGACAGGGGTATCTAATTCCCGACAGGCTTCAGCAATCCCTTTACAAGCATTTGCCAACTGCCAATAACCCACAGGTTTTTCGGGACTACCAAAGTTTAAATTGTTCGTAATTGCCAAGGGTTCAGCACCAACACAACTTAAATTTCTAGCTGCTTCAGCGACTGCCGCCTTTGCCCCTTCCAACGGATTTAAATACACATAATGGGGATTACAATCGGTACAAGCGGCAACACCAATAGTTGAGGCATCGGGCTTACCATTGACCGGACGAACCCTCACCACAGCAGCATCTGCGCCACCGGGGAAGATCACCGTATTGTTTTGCACTTGATGATCGTATTGGCGATAAATCCATTTTTTCGATGCGATAGTCGGCACATCTAACAGGGTTAATAAAATCTCATTCCAAGATTTTTCAGCGACACCATTCCCATCACAATTCGGCAAAGAATCCACCGACCAAGCCCAAGCCGTTTGTGCATATTCGGGAGCTTCTGCCATCAATTCCCGATGATAAATAGGAGTATTATCTGATAGCGCAGTTGCCGGAACTTCTGCCGCAACTTCACCCTTAAACATGATTTTGACGATGGGTTCCGCAATCACTTCACCCGCAACGACCGCCTGTAAACCCCAACGATGGAAGATATCAATTAACTCCTGTTCCCGTCCCTTATGGGCAACAAAAAGCATCCGTTCTTGGGATTCGGAGAGCAGATATTCGTAGGGAACCATGCCCGTTTCTCGCACCGGAATTTTGTCGAGATCGAGCAAGACACCGACCCCACCTTTGGCTGCCATTTCCGCTGTCGAACAGGTTAAGCCCGCCGCACCCATATCCTGTGCTGCTGCAACTGCCCCCGTTTTAAAGGCTTCGAGACAGGCTTCAATCAGCGATTTTTCGGTAAAGGGATCCCCCACCTGAACCGCAGGGCGATCGTCCATGGATTCATCAGTTAATTCCGCACTGGCGAAACTTGCGCCCCCCATGCCATCCCGTCCGGTGGTGGAGCCGACATAGAGCACGGGATTACCGATACCATAGGCTCCCGATTTAATAATTTCCTCAGTTTCCATCAAGCCTAACGCCATCGCATTGACGAGGGGATTTCCGGCATAGGCTTTATCAAAATAGACTTCACCGCCCACCGTCGGCACACCCACACAGTTGCCGTAGTGGCTAATCCCTTCCACAACCCCCTGAAAGATGCGGCGAGTTTGGGCATTGTCGAGGCTGCCGAAGCGTAGAGAATTTAACAAGGCAATGGGACGCGCCCCCATCGTGAAGATATCGCGGAGAATGCCGCCGACTCCAGTTGCTGCCCCTTGGAAGGGTTCGATCGCCGATGGGTGGTTATGGGATTCGATCTTAAAGGCGAGGTGCAGACCATCCCCCATATCGACCACGCCCGCATTTTCACCGGGGCCGACGAGGACGCGATCGCCTTTCGTGGGGAAACCAGACAGCAATGGGCGGGAATTCTTATAACAACAATGTTCCGACCACATCACGCCAAACATCCCCAGTTCCGCCTTGTTGGGGTGACGACCGAGACGGCTCACAATTTCTTCGTATTCTTCGGGTTTGATGCCTTCGGATGCAATTTCTTCGGGGGTGAAGGGGCAAGTGGTCATAGTTCTACATCGATTCTTTCTGTAACAGCGTTATTGTATCGGCTTCAGAGAAGATCTAGATCATCAACGATGATTGCCACACACTTGATGGAGCTTATGCTTATAATAAGAAAGTACTACTTACGGAGAAGAATTTTATGGATATTAATCGAGTTTTGGACATCATTAGCGAAACAGCAAATGCAGAAGTTGCACACGTAACAACGTTTCAGGTGCTGCGTTCTACGCCAGATGGGCAATCTTATCCAGCGTATGTGCAGATTTTAGATGAGGGTGGATCTCAACGCTATAGCTGTAATGTAGTAACTTTAGAAGGAAAATGGTTCGTTTTTGGAACTTGCTCGGATTCCATTGAAGAAGTTATTGAAGCAATCGATTGGGATAGGATTGATAAGGGAGAAGAATAATTGAATAACTTTTGTTTTTCTCCTAATGATTATATAACTCAAAAAAACTTTTCTTTCAAAAAAATCAAGCCATATTCATCACAACTTGTTGATGCAGTTCAATCAGCATTTTTGCTAAATCACTGGCAATTTCAATCACTTCCTCAATGGTTTGCCCCTCGGCGACTAAACCTTGTACATCCTCACTGGTCGCCAAAGAGTAGTCCTGTCCTGCTTCGTGACGTTTCTCGATTTTGAGATGAATCAATGTTTTCATGAGGCGATCGCCCAATCTCAAGGAATGATTTCACTATTCTATGCGATGCAAATTGGGGTTTGTCGTTATGATGATCAGATAGGTATTTTGAGGAGATTCATGGAGATAGACAAAGTACTTTATGATCATGACTTTGTGATGTGGATCGAGAAGACTGTTGAACAACTCAAAGCCCAAAATTTCTCGGCATTAGATTTAGAGCATTTAATTGATGAGGTAGAATCCTTAGGGAAACAGGAAAAGCGAGAGCTGAAAAATCGCTCAATTACTTTGTTTGAGCATCTTTTAAAACGCCACTATGTCCCCATGCCAGAATATTATCGCGGTTGGGAGGGGACGATTCGCAGAACTCAATCAAAACTTAAAGATTTATTAGCAGATTCCCCCAGTTTAAGTAATTTACTCGAAGAAATTTATTTAGATTGTTATCAGGAAGCTGCGGCCAATATGCAACTTGAATATGATGTAGATTTTCCCCAAGATTATCCTTTTCTTCGTCCCTCACAAAACCTATTAAATTAAGTCTAAGCATTGTTGAATTGGGTGACAATTTTGTTTTTGTAGAGGCGATCGCCTTTCTTTCAACCAGTGCCATCAAAAGCAAGCAATTCCGAGTGAACCGAACCCAAAACGGCGGGTTTCACTACCCAGTGAGTAAAGTAAGCACTTTACATTTTGTTACAATGTAAGCAATGAAAGCGGACAAAAAGGTTTTCAATAGCGCTAAACGTAAGTCTTTTTGGGCCTCAGCAACGATTCGGGAGGTTCATTTATGAACGGCAATTTTCGTGTGGGGAATTTATTTGGCATCCCCTTCTACATCAATATTTCTTGGTTCATTGTTCTGGTACTCGTCACCCTGAACTTTGGCGGCGGCCTGTCGTCCCAGTTTCCAGGCCTCGGCATTAACGCATTAATTTTAGGATTGGTAGCAGGTCTGCTCCTGTTCGCCTCTGTGTTACTCCACGAGCTGGGTCACAGTTATGCAGCAATTCGCCAAGGCATTGGTGTAAACTCCATTACCCTGTTCTTATTCGGGGGACTCGCCAACCTTGATGAGGAAGCGAAAACGCCCGGTGGTGCATTCTGGATTGCTGTAGCAGGGCCGCTTGTGAGTTTGGCTCTCTTTATCGCACTCTTTCTCTTAACAGGTAGTGGTGTGCTGAGTGGGCCGCCAGCGGCGATCGCCGGATTGTTGGCTTACATCAACCTAATCTTGGCCACCTTTAACATGATTCCAGGTCTTCCCCTTGATGGTGGTAATGTCCTTAAATCTATTGTCTGGAAATTAACAGGGAACCGTTTTACCGGAACCATCTGGGCTAGCCGTGTTGGTCAGTTTATCGGTTGGACAGCAATCATTCTCGGTGCATTATCTATCCTTGGTATTTCTAATGTGGGTAGCTTCTGGACGCTGATCATTGGTTGGTTCTTACTTCAAAATGCGGGTCGTTCTGCCCAATCTGCCACCATTCAATCAGCCCTCTCTGGCTTAACGGCCGCTGATGCAGTGGTTAAAGACAGTCCGATTATCTCCGCAGAAACGACGCTACGGGATTTAGCAAACAGTGCCATCCGTTCTGGTAACCAGTGGAAACGCTTCTTAGTCCAGGACGAAACAGGTCAACTGCTCGGTGAAGTGCACCTTGATGTTCTTCGCGCCGTACCCACCAATGACTGGCCCCACAATCAGGTGCGTGATTTCATCAAATCTGTGCCTGCGGAAAATCAAGTCCAGTCTGATTTGTCCCTCCTAGATGTGGCCGCCAAACTTGAACAACAGGGTCTACAAGCCCTGGCGGTTATCCAAACCAACGGCACCCTCGTCGGACTGCTAGAAAAATCAGCAATCATTAAACTCCTGCAAAGCGGTCAACAGGACGCAAAAATCCAGTCCGCTTAATCTCTGACTCAAAACTTAAGATCAACTTGGGCGATCGCCTTTTGGAAGCACAAAAGTTCCTGGGGCGATCGCCCTCAATATTTATAAGTGGAGATTAAAGTAACAGCTACAATCGAAACAGAACGCAGAGATGAAGCACCGATGACTCTGGCAACCTACAAGTGGACAGTGGCAAACTACCATCAAGCAATTGAGGCGGGTCTCTTTGTTGATGCAGCGGTGGAGTTACTCCGAGGGAATTTAGTTGTCATGGCGCCAGAGCGAGAACCCCATGCTTACTACACCCGTAGTATTGGTCACTATTTACAAGGATTATTGGGCGATCGCGCCTTGGTCAGTGAAGCCCATCCCATTACGTTGCCGGATAATTCTGAACCGGAACCCGATGTGGCGATCGTGCAGCCCTTAGGACGGGAATACCTGAACCATCACCCCCACCCTGAAAATATTTTTTGGCTTATTGAATGTGCCCAAGCCACGCTCACAAAAGATTTAACCGAAAAGAAAAGCATTTACGCGGAAGCTGGGATTCAAGAATATTGGGTAATTGACTTGCAGCATCACCAGTTAATCGTCTTTAAAGATCTCCAAAATGCTTCCTACACGACAGAGCAGACGCTAAAGACAGGCTTAATTTCCCCTCTTCGTTTTCCCGACGTGGCGGTATCGGTTGACAACCTGCTTGCATAGGGGCGATCGCCTTTTGGGAAAATAAAAGTTCCTGGGGCGATCGCCTGATTCTGAGGTTTTTCCCAAGAATCCACCGCAAAGAATGTCACAATACAGACAGTAAAGTTTGTAGCGCAAAAATTTTTCGTAACTCCTATGTCTAGTGTGCCTCCTGTCCTGAGCGGAAGTGAAATTCGGTCAAAATTTCTAGAGTTTTTCAACCAGCGGCAACACCCCATCCTCCCCAGTGCATCCTTGGTGCCGGAAGACCCGACGGTACTCCTCACCATTGCGGGAATGTTGCCGTTTAAGCCGATTTTCCTCGGTCAGCAGGACGCCCCCAGCCCCCGCGCTACTACCTCCCAGAAATGTATCCGCACCAATGACATCGAAAATGTGGGTCGCACCGCCCGCCACCATACTTTCTTTGAAATGCTGGGTAATTTTAGCTTTGGAGACTATTTCAAAGAGCAGGCGATCGCCTGGGCCTGGGAACTCTCTACGGAAGTGTTTCAGCTTGACCCGAAAAATATTGTCGTCAGTGTGTTCCGCGAAGACGATGAAGCCTTTGAAATCTGGCGTGACAAGGTCGGTGTAAATCCCAAACGCATCATCCGCATGGGAGAAGAAGATAACTTTTGGAAATCCGGGCCAACGGGGCCTTGTGGGCCTTGCTCTGAGCTTTATTATGACTTTAAGCCAGAACTTGGCGATGACAACATTGACCTAGAGGACGATACCCGGTTTATCGAGTATTACAACCTCGTCTTTATGCAATATAACCGCGACGCCGAAGGTCATTTAACACCCCTACAAAACAAAAATATCGATACGGGGATGGGCTTAGAGCGCATGGCGCAAATCCTCCAACGGGTGCCCAACAACTACGAAACGGATCTGATCTTTCCAATTATTGAAACGGCCGCCAAAGCCGCCGGGATTCACTACGAAAAAGCTGACGAAAAAACAAAGGTTTCCTTAAAAGTGATTGGCGACCATGTGCGTTCTGTCGTCCACATGATTGCTGATGGGATTACCGCTTCTAACACCGATCGGGGTTATGTGCTGCGGCGCTTAATTCGGCGGGTTGTGCGTCACGGTCGACTGATCGGCATTGATGGGAATTTTATTAACCAGGTGGCAGAAACAGCGATTCAACTCTCAGAAGTTGCCTATCCCAATACTCGCGAACGGGAAAGTTTCATTAAACAAGAATTAGAACGGGAAGAAAACAATTTCCTCAAGACCCTCGAACGGGGCGAAAAACTCCTCGCAGATATTATCGCCAAGGAAGAAAAACAAATTTCTGGGGTCGATGCGTTTACGCTATTCGATACCTTTGGGTTCCCCTTTGAACTCACCCAAGAAATTGCCGAAGAGAACGGTTTAACGGTCGATGCTGAAGGCTATCAAGCGGAGATGAAAAAGCAGCAGGAACGCTCTAAGGCCGCCCATGAAACCATTGACCTCACCGTCCAAGGCAGCCTTGATGAATTAGCTGAACACATCCACCCCACAGCATTTTTAGGCTATACGGATCTGCAATCTCAGGTCAAAATTGAAGCCGTTCTCGTGGATGGCCACCGGGTAGAAACCGCCGAAGCCGGGGCAGTGGTGCAACTGATTTGTAACCAAACACCTTTCTACGCAGAGTCTGGGGGACAAATTGGCGATCGCGGTTATTTTTCTGGCGATCAACTCGTCGTCCGCATTAACGATGTCCAGAAAGAGTCGGGTTTCTTTGTCCACCATGGCAAGGTGGAACGGGGCAGTTTAACGGTCGGCGACACAGTTAATGCCACCATTGATCGGGCCTGTCGTCGTCGCGCCCAGGCGAATCACACCGCAACCCATTTATTGCAAGCAGCCCTAAAAAACATTGTGGATGACTCCATTTCCCAGGCGGGTTCTTTGGTGGACTTTGATCGCCTGCGGTTTGATTTTAATTGCCCCAGGGCGTTAACTGCTGCCGAATTGACCCAAATTGAGGCCCAAATCAATACCTGGATTGCCGAAGCCCACGAAGGCCAAGTGGCAGTGATGCCCATTGCGGAGGCCAAAGCGAAGGGAGCCGTGGCCATGTTCGGTGAAAAGTATGGCGAAGAAGTGCGAGTTGTGGATTTTCCTGGGGTGTCCATGGAGCTTTGTGGTGGCACCCACGTGAAAAATACCGCTGAAATTGGCCTGTTTAAAATCATTTCCGAAACGGGCATTTCTTCTGGGATCCGCCGCATTGAAGCTGTGGCTGGCCCAGCGGTACTGGAATACCTCAAGGTGCGCGATCAGGTGGTCAAAGACCTCGGCGATAAATTTAAAGCCAAACCGGAAGAAATCACCGAACGGGTAGAAAATATCCAGGTGGAACTGCGCAACACCCAAAAGGAATTAGAAAAGGTCAAAGGTGAGCTGGCGATCGCCAAATCCGAAGCCCTCGTGAACCAAGCGGAAACCGTCGGCAAATTTAAGATCCTCGTGGAAAATATGGGCGATCTCGATGCCAAGGCCCTCCAGACTGCGGCTGAACGGCTCCAGCAAAAACTGGGTGAGGCAGCAGTGGTCTTGGGGTCAACCCCAGAAGACGGCAAGGTTTCCCTGGTGGCCGCCTTTAGCGAAGGGATTTACAAAGGCAAAAAAGTACAAGCTGGTAAATTTATCGGCGGCATTGCTAAACTCTGCGGTGGCGGTGGCGGTGGTCGTCCGAACCTGGCCCAAGCCGGGGGACGGGATGCCAGTAAATTACCCGAAGCCCTCCAAACTGCAAAACAGCAACTTCGTGAAACTCTAGGTTAAGCTAATACCCCAATCGTCGAGATGGGTCGATCTCTGGCCCATCTTTTTTGCTGTTTAGGCTGGGTTGAGATAGCGTTCGACCAATAAAATCGCCACAATATCGTCAATGGGTCGGGGAGGTAAGCGCATTCCCTGGGGGAGCAATCTCTGGAACAAATTGGGTGGATACATCTGCCAATAGCGATCGCGGGCTTCGAGGGTGCTATTGCGTTCATTTACAAAGGCGATCGCCATGGCCGGGGGCAAAACAGCGGTGAGCTTTTGATGCCATTCTTTAGCCGTCGTTTGATTGCCCATGACCACCAGAGAAACACCATACCTTTGGCACCATTCTTTCGCGATGTTGGGCGCTTGATCCGCTGCAATGACGCCGTGGTTCAACAATTGCCCCTGGTCATCCAGCGCCGCAAGGCCACATTTGTCACGGCCTGGGTCAAACCCAAGATAAACGCTCATGTACTCTTCTTGTCCTATTGTCTGATAACGATTCTACCGTTACTGAGGCCCACTAATTCTAAGCGGAGGGGGCCTGCCGTAAAACCATTTTCGATGGCGATCGCCCGAATTTCTGTCACGGGTTCTGGTGCATTATTGAGGGCTTCGACAAAATTGATAATGTGACCAACATTGCCATCTTTAACTTGAATATCTCCGAGGACACCGGCTCGCCGCGCTCTAAATTGCGCTGCCCCCAACAGAAAATCCACTGGACGCCGGGCGGCACTAGGATTTTGTACACTCAGCTCCTCTAGGGACAAAGTGGCAATCACTTCCCCGGCGCGAAAAACCTGCTCATTTAAAGTCACATCCGCAAACACTTGGACGGAACCTTCCCCTTGGAGGTAGTTCCCCGCTGCCAGGAGGCGCACCACGTAGTCCCGACCATCGGCAATTTGCCCTAGAAGTTGTTGCACTTGGGCATTGGTAATTTGCACCACCCGCGCCTCAAAGTCAGGATTAACGCCTCCGGTGGCAATGATCGCGTTGCGATTCGCTTCCCGGAGCAGCTGATCAACGGCTTGGCTGGCTGCTTTGGGATCAATAATCCGCACCACCCCAAAGGCTAAAACTTGCCCTGTCGTAAGGGCGACATTCCCACTCCGGAAATTGATGTAGTTGGCTTCGAGGATATCAATTTGCTGTTCTAGGGAGCCAATCTGATTTTCTAGACCCGTGAGCACTTGATCCTTTTGGGCGATCGCCTGGTCGAGTTGGGCAATGCGACCATCGCGCTGGTTGATCTCGGCTTGGAGCTCACTCTGTTGGGCTTCTAGGGCTTCGATCTGCTGGGAGCGTTCTTCAATAATGGTGTTTTGTTGGCTGAGCTGGGCGCGGAGGGTTTCACTTTGGGCCTGGAGGCGATCGCGCTGTTGCCGCAGGGTCGTTTGCTCTGTGGTGAGCGCATTAATATCAGCCTGAAGTTCGCTGGCTTGTTCCCGAAAACCCGCCAGTTGAGTTTGGGCCGTTTCAAATTTTGCTTCAATTTCTTGTAAATCTTGTTCTGCTTCTAGGCGATCGTCCCTCGCGGCCTGCAACTCTTCTTCAATCTTTTCCTTTTCTGCCGTCACATCCATCAACTCTTGCCGCCGCTGGGCGAGGATTTCATCCAACTGAAAAACCCCCTGGCGCAAGGACTTGCTCAAGCCAAACAATAACCCCAAGGTGCTGGCGGCGATCACTGTTCCCGTCATGACCGTGACGACCACCGCCGTCTGTTTTGGCCGCAGATTAAATAATGTAAGCCGCGCTTTGCCAACCTTACTACCAAGGCGATCGCCCAGTGCCGCCAGGATGCCCCCCAAGATTAAAACTGAAAAGATTAGTACAAAAGCACTGGTCATTTAACAAAAAGGTGACATCCAAACACACAAGTATGACTTCTCTACTTTAGCGTTAAGCGAACTGTTGACTCAGGTTTACGGGGTCATGGACGGTAATTTTTTTCTTATAAATCGAAATCATGTCCTGTTCCCGGAGTTCTCCCAGGAGGCGCGTTACTGTCACCCGTGTCGAACCAATTGCTTCGGCGATCGCCTGGTGGGACAGTTTGAGATCAATGCGAATCCCCTCATCGGTCGGCACCCCAAAATCTCGACAGAGAATTAACAAGAAACTCACCAGACGTGAGCCCATATCCCGGTGGGCCAAGGTTTCAATCATCATCTCCGTTTGTAAAATCCGTGACGACAGCCCTTTTAGCATTAACATCGCTAATTCTGGGTGCTCATTAAGCGCCTTTTGCACCTGCTCAATGGGAGCCGATAACAGTTCCACAGGGGTAAAAGCCACCGCATGGTAAAAGCGATCCGACTTTTGTCCCGTGAGTAGCGATAAAACCCCAAAGACACTATTCTCCCGGAGCAGGGCCACCGTAATTTCTTCCCCCGCTTCATAGACCCGAGACAGCCGGACAGCTCCTTTCAGAAGAAAATAAACCCGTTCCGCTGGGTCCCCCGGAAAAAAGATCGTCTTGCCCCGGTCATAGTTCTCCACAACAGGTGGGAAGGGGCCACTGTGAAACTGACGAAACGCTGTCGCAAGGTCTGTAATTTGAGTCGCAGGTAGTTCAGGCACTGGATTGGCAGAAGAGAAAGGAGGTTGGTTGAAATCAGGGTTGTACATCATAGATTCTGTTGGGCAACAGTTCCCCACCGTGATGGGTGAAATATCAGCGCTCAGTGTGCAGAGACCATGAGCATTCCCCTTAAACTAAATCTTACTCTGGTATAGTATTTTGTACTTTTTGCTTCAAAATAATTATGGATTTCTGGGTTAGTTCCCAGGCATTTTGCAGAATTTTCCCTGATTTGCCCTAAAGTAGCCGTTTGCATCGAAGTCACCAGAGCGCGAAGATAATATACGCTGGCTTCTTGGCTTTAATTTTTTATACTTTTTGAGAACCCATATGCTTGATTTAACCGGAAAAAATGCCCTAGTCACTGGGATTGCAAATAATAAGTCCATTGCCTGGGGGATCGCCCAACAATTACATGCCGCCGGGGCAAATATTGGGGTTACCTATCTCCCCGATGATAAGGGACGGTTCGAGAAAAAAGTAGGTGAGCTTGTGGCGCCCCTCAACCCTTCCCTTTTTCTCCCCTGTAATGTGCAGGATGATGCCCAGGTGGATCAAGTGTTTGAGTCTGTCAAAAAAGAGTGGGGCAAGTTAGATATTTTGATCCATTGCCTTGCCTTTGCGAACCGCGAAGATTTGACGGGTGATTTTAGTGATACTTCACGGGATGGGTTCAATACGGCCCTTGACATTAGTGCCTATTCTTTAACGCGTCTGGCCCGGGGGGCGAAAACCGTGATGACCGAAGGGGGCGCCATTGTAACCCTGACTTATTTGGGTGGGGTGAAAGTCATCCCTAATTACAATGTGATGGGTGTGGCAAAATCGGCCCTTGAAATGAGTGTGCGTTACTTGGCGGCGGATCTTGGCCCCAGTAATATTCGTGTGAATGCCATTTCGGCTGGCCCGATCCGGACTTTGGCGTCCTCGGCGGTGGGTGGCATTCTCGATATGATTCACCATGTGGAAGCAACGGCTCCTTTGCGTCGGACTGTAACCCAAAAGGAAGTGGGTAATGCGGCGGCGTTCCTCTGTAGTGATCTTTCGAGTGGGGTCACGGGTCAAGTGCTCTATGTGGATTCTGGCTACGAAATTATGGGGATGTAATGTCCTGGTTTAGTGGCGATCGCCCTTGGGTTCCCCCTCAGTGATAGGGGGATTTTGTTTTTTATTGGATGGATTCATGGCGGCAGAGTTTAAGCATATTTCGGTGTTGCGAGAAGAGTTGGTGGCGGGCTTGGGAGTAAAACCAGGGGGGCATTACCTCGATGTAACTCTGGGGGGAGGTGGCCATACAGAATTGATTTTGCAGCAATATCTCGATGTGCGGGTGACGGGGGTAGACCGAGATAGCCAGGCGATCGCCGCGGCGTCGGAACGATTAAAAGAATTTGGCGATCGCTTCCGGGCGGTGCGGTCAAATTTTGGCGAGTATAATCCCCAAGGAGAAAAATTTGATGGAATTATTGCCGATCTTGGGGTGAGTTCGGTGCAATTTGATCAAGGCGATCGCGGCTTTAGTTTTCGTTTTGATGCCCCCTTGGATATGCGCATGGATCAGCAACAGACATTAACGGCAGCGGATATTGTCAACACCTATGAGGAAAAGGCGTTGGCGAATTTATTCTATGAGTACGGTGATGAACGATTGTCACGACAAATTGCGAAAAAAATAGTCATGAAACGCCCAATTCAGACAACTAAAGAACTAGAAGAAATTGTGTTTTATACCTATCATCCCAAGGCGAGAAAAGCGAAAATTCATCCGGCAACAAGGGTCTTTCAAGCATTACGTATTGCTGTCAATGGTGAACTCGATGCGCTGCAATATCTATTAGTCAATGCCCCCCAATGGCTTAAGCCCCAAGGCCGATTAGGGATTATTAGTTTCCATAGTTTAGAAGATCGTCTCGTCAAAAATGCCTTTCGGCAGCGGGACATTTGGCGGGTTCTAACAAAAAAGCCAATGGTTGCCAGTGAAACGGAAATTAACCAAAATCCCCGGGCACGATCCGCAAAATTACGCTTTGCCGAGTTGAAAGAAATAGCAGAATAGGCGATCGCCTTTTTCTGAAACAGACAAGCTAAGCTGGATGCAGACACAATTTTCTGGCGATGGGGTCTAGCGTAATGAATTTCACCCTCAGTCTTCCCGATACATGCAGGCTCAGTGGCGAACAATTTTTTGAGTTGTGCCAAAACAATCCGGACTGCCGTTTTGAACTCAGTACCCAAGGAGAATTAATTATCATGCCACCGACGGGCGGAGAAACTGGACGACGCAATATTAAGCTATCTGCCCGCCTGGAAATATGGAGTACTACAAATCAACAAGGCGTTGCGTTTGATTCTTCCACTTGCTTTAAGTTGCCCAATGGTGCCCACCGTTCTCCAGATGCGGCCTGGGTAAGCCGTCACCGTTGGGATGCCCTCACCGCTACCGAAAAAGCGAAGTTTCCGCCCCTCTGTCCAGATTTTGTTGTGGAAATTCGTTCCCCTAGCGATCGCCTCCAAACGCTCCAAGAAAAAATGCAGGAATATCAAGACAATGGCGCAAAATTAGGCTGGCTGATTGATCCGACCACGGAGCAGGTAGAAATTTATCGAGAAAACCAAGCGCCAGAAATTTTAGAAAAACCGGATTTCCTCTCTGGAGAACAAGTTTTATTAGGCTTTGAACTCGATTTAAACCCCATTTGGCATCTGGATTAATTATTTTTGGGGATATTGGGCCGTAAAGGTCTGGATTGCTTCTAATCGCGACGGCATTAACACACATTTCGCTAACAGTTCAAAGTCAAGATCTGGCAGCAATTTACTTTTGGGTAAAGCTTGGTAGGCAGTTTCTTCGAGGACATAAATTGAAAATTTTTCCGCTTGCCACAGCCAAACTTCCTGAATGCCGAGGCGTTGATATTTTTCGAGTTTCTGGGGACTACCGCTGGTGACATTAACTTCAATGGCGAGATCGGGATGCTCTTTTTGTTCACCGAGATAATAGGATTCATCTGGTTCAAAGGAAACGGATTTTTCTCGCGAGACCCGGGTGGCACTCCCGACAGGATGAAATTCGATCCCTTGATTGAACAAATATAGTTCTACGAGAAAGCCGATAATGGTTTTGATGGATTCGTGGTATTCCCCCAGGGTCATCAGTTCAATTACTCCGTCTAGGTAGGTGATCCGCAGGCTGGAAGCTTGACCGATCGCCGTTTGGATCGCCTGGAATTCTTCCCAACTGTAGCGGCCAGGGAGGATTAGGCTTTGGGTTTCGGTGAGAACAGGTCGGCTCGTGGCAACGGTCATAAAATCGTCCCTCGTGCTGGGTGATGGTATGTTCTATCCTACCGAATTCGGATCCGGAAAAAGGCGATCGCCCCATCCCTTACACTGGGGGATAATCTTTCCGGCAAACAATTTCAGGCGATAGATATAGAATGCAAACCTATTTTGCAACGGTAGCCCAGGGCATTGAAGAGCTTGCGGCCCAGGAACTGACAAACCTCGGTGCCCAAGCAGTGAAAACAGAATATTGCGGGGTCTCTTTTCAAGGCGATCGCCAGTTATTGTACAAAGTCAATCTCTGGTCACGGTTAGCGTTTCGGGTGCTGGTACAAATTAAAAAAGTTAAAGCATTCACCGCCAAGGAACTCTATCGGGGCGTGCAAAGCATTGACTGGTCTGAATACCTCGCGCCCAACCAAACCATTGCCGTCACCTGTACCGGTAAAAATAAAAATCTCAATCACACCCATTTCACCGCCCTCCAAGTAAAAAACGCGATCATTGATCAACAGCGGGATCAATTTGGCGATCGCTCCAGTGTCAATGTCGAAGATCCTGACGTCCTGATCAATGCCCACATTCGCGATAACCGTTGTACTATCAGCCTCGACAGTTCCGGCCATAGTTTGCACCGCCGGGGTTATCGGCCCGCCATGGGGAAAGCACCCCTCAAGGAAAATTTTGCCGCTGGTCTCCTGGATCTCGCCGAATGGACGCCGGATCTGCCTCTGGTGGATCCCCTCTGTGGTTCCGGCACCTTTGTCATTGAAGCCGCCCTAAAAAGTTTGAATTTTGCCCCCGGCCTTTTCCAGGGGGATTTTGGCTTTCAGCATTGGCAAGATTTTGATGCTGAGCTTTGGCAAACCCTCCTCAACGAGGCCGAATATGCCACCAAAGACCAACTGCAACAGCCAATCATTGGCCAAGACCGCGATCAAGAAGTGATTCAACAAGCTTGGACGAATGCGGAAAATTGTGGCGTTGCCGACCATATCCAACTGGCTTGTCGGGAACTAGAACAAGTAGAAGCCCCTGCCGACCGTGGCGTGATTATCTGCAATCCGCCCTATGGCCATCGTCTCGGTGCCGATGAAGATCTAGGGCTGCTTTATAAACGCATTGGCGATATTTTCAAACAGCGGTTTAAGGGCTGGACGGGCTATATTCTTACGGGCAATGCAGAACTGGCGAAACGAGTCGGACTGCGGGCGTCGCGACGCTTTGTGGTCTATAACGGTGGCTTAGAATGTCGCCTGCTGAAATACGAACTCTACTAAAGGGTTCTCTGTTAGGATGGGGGGCAAATTGACGCTCTTTTTTTACCTCATTTTTAAACCTTGGCATGGAGATCCTCTGCACTCGTCCCGGATGTCACCATCCCCAAAATCATTTTAGTGATCTCGATGATCCAACCCACCTAAAAACAGCCCAGCAGAAATATTGCACCAGTTGTGGGATGCATTTAATTTTGGGTGGCCGCTACCTTCCCCAAAAACTTCTCGGTCAGGGGGGCTTTGGGACGGCTTTTTTGGCGCGCGATCGCTATACGCCAACCATGCGCCTGTGCGTAGTGAAACAGTTTCAGCCCATGGGGAATTTAGATGATCAGCAGTTGGCCATGGCCCAGGAATTGTTTGAGCGGGAGGCCCATGTTTTAGAACGAATCGGCAATCGTCACCCCCAAATTCCGGATTTGTTTGCCTTTTTCCCGTTGATCGTGCCCCAACCCCAGGGCCAGGGAACAGCCCAATATTTTTATCTCGTGCAAGAGTACATCGAGGGGAAAGATCTAGAGCAGGAATTAGCGGCACGGGGCAAGTTACCAGAGACGGAAGTTAAAGCAATTTTCGTGTCGATGTTGAAGGTTCTGGCCTTTGTCCACGACCAGGGCACGATCCACCGGGATATTAAACCGTCGAATATTATGCGCCATGTGGACGGAGAACTTTATCTGCTCGACTTCGGGGCAGTGAAGGAAGTCACGGCAGGGGCAGGGGCGGCCAGTGCGTCCCAACGTTCGACGGGGATTTATTCACCGGGCTATGCACCACCGGAACAGATGCGGGGGGCGCAGGTTTATCCAGCGACGGATCTCTATGCGTTGGCAGTGACCTGTATTGTGTTGCTCACGGGGGAAACGCCGGAAACATTGTTTGATGGGTATCAGAATAAATGGCAGTGGCGCAAATTTATCCAAAAAATTGAACCGCGCTTTGGGGCGCTTTTGGATTTGATGTTGGAGCCTACCCCAGGCGATCGCCCAAAATCTGCCCAGGTCGCCCTCAAACTTTTAGACTTGCCTAACCAGCAACAAGGCTCCGCTCAACCTGCCACCGCCGCCACAAGGGTACAGCCCCCAGCCCCAGCAAAATCCCCTAAACAACAAAAACAGGCCCCCCTTGCGCCACCAAAAAAAACGCCACCTCCTGCGAAAGCCCCGACTGGGAACCAAACTGCCACTGGTTCTGTGGTGCCCCTCTTGATTGGGGTAGGGTTTACGGGCTTTGAGGGGGTGTTATTAATGCCCCTTGTGGGGACTTTCCTCGCGGGCAATGTGGGCATGGGCGTTTGGGGGGCGGCCATGGGGTTAATCATTTTGGCGATCGCCCGACGTATTCTCGAACTGAAGGAAATGGTGATCCTCGGTGCCATTACCCTGGGGGCGGCTTTTTTCCTGGTGCAAACTATGGAATTTACCACCCTGGCAATGATTGCTGTTTTAGTTGGGGCGGGCTTGGTGGCGGCGATCGCCTTATTTACCCTGATTTACCGTTTGCTCCAAAAAATTCTTTAAACAGCCCAGCTTTTCCTTACTTCTATGGACAATCCAAGACTGAGATTGTTCACCCATAGCGCCATTACAGCGGGCATTACAATAGAGTATCTAAAACGTTAGATAACCGATAGATCTCCCTATGCTAGAAGCCTACCGCAAACACGCCGCCGAACGCACCCAATTGGGAATTCCCCCTTTACCGCTAACCGCAGAACAAACCTCTGAACTCTGCGATCGCCTCAAAAATCCCCCCACAGCAGAACAAGCAGAACTGCTGAGTTTATTGCGCGATCGCGTGCCTCCCGGTGTTGATGAAGCCGCCTATGTGAAAGCCGGATTCCTCACAGGCATTGCCAAAAAAGAAATTACCTGTCCCCTGATCAGTCCCCAGGATGCAGTGGAACTCCTGGGAACTATGGTGGGTGGCTATAACGTCCAATCCCTCGTCGAACTCCTCAAATCCCCCGACAGCAATATTGCCAGTGCCGCCGCCACTGCCCTGAGTAAAACCCTGTTGGTTTTTGATGCTTTTAACGATGTCCTCGAACTGTCCGAAAGCAACACTTACGCTAAACAAGTGATCGATGCCTGGGCAGAAGCCGCTTGGTTTATTGGTAAGCCCAAAGTTCCCGAGGCGATCGCCGTTACTGTCTTTAAGGTTCCCGGCGAAACCAACACCGATGACCTTTCTCCCGCGCCCCACGCCACGACCCGCCCCGACATTCCCCTCCATGCCCTCGCAATGCTAGAGTCCAAAATGCCAGAGGGGTTAGAAACCATTGCCGAACTGAAGCAAAAAGGTCATCCCGTTGCCTATGTCGGTGATGTGGTCGGTACCGGTTCCTCCCGGAAATCAGCGATCAACTCTGTACTATGGCACCTCGGCCACGACATTCCCTTTGTCCCCAACAAAAAAGCAGGGGGTTATATTCTCGGTGGTAAAATTGCCCCGATTTTCTTCAATACCGCTGAAGACTCTGGCGCACTGCCCATTGAGTGTGATGTCAGCAAGCTCCAAACAGGTGACATCATTACCATTCATCCCTACGCAGGCAAAATTACCAACGAAGCGGGTGAAACAATCTCTACTTTTGAACTGAAGCCTGAAACGATCCTCGATGAAGTTCGCGCAGGCGGTCGAATTCCTTTGCTGATTGGTCGGGCACTCACCGACAAAACCCGTGAAGCTCTCGGACTCAAACCGACGACGGTGTTTGTGCGTCCCTCCCTGCCCGAAGATACCCACAAAGGATTTACCTTGGCACAAAAAATGGTGGGCAAAGCGTGCGGTTTAGAAGGGGTTCGTCCCGGGACATCCTGCGAGCCGATCATGACCACCGTGGGTTCCCAAGACACCACTGGCCCGATGACTCGCGATGAGCTAAAAGAGCTGGCTTGTCTCGGTTTCAATGCGGACTTGACCCTACAAACTTTCTGTCACACTGCCGCCTATCCGAAGCCAGTTGATGTCGTTACCCACAAGCAACTGCCCGACTTCTTTGCGACCCGTGGCGGTGTTGCCCTCAAGCCCGGTGATGGCATTATCCACTCTTGGTTGAACCGGATGTTATTACCCGATACCGTGGGAACTGGTGGTGACTCCCATACCCGTTTCCCCTTGGGGATTTCTTTTCCGGCGGGTTCTGGTTTGGTGGCCTTTGCAGCGGCCCTCGGTGTAATGCCCCTTGATATGCCGGAATCTGTCCTCGTGAAATTTACGGGCGAACTGCAACCCGGTGTCACCCTCCGCGATATTGTCAATGCGATTCCCTGGGTGGCGATGCAACAGGGTAAATTGACCGTCGGCAAAGAGAACAAGATCAATGTTTTCAATGGTCGGATCATGGAAATGGAAGGTCTGCCGGATCTCAAGGTAGAGCAAGCCTTTGAATTGACAGATGCCACTGCCGAGCGTTCCTGTTCTGGTTCGACGATTAAACTCAGCGAAGAAACCGTCGCAGAATATCTGCGTTCTAACGTTGTGCTGATGAAGAACATGATCGCCCGTGGTTATTCCGATGCGCGTACTCTGCTGCGTCGGATTGCGAAGATGGAGGAATGGCTAGCGAATCCTTCTCTGATGTCGGCGGATCCTGATGCGGAATATGCGGATGTGATTGAGGTGAACCTGAATGAGATCAAGGAACCTATCGTTGCGGCTCCGAACGATCCTGACAATGTCAAATTGATGTCTGAATGTGCCGGGGACAAAGTTGATGAGGTGTTTATCGGTTCCTGCATGACGAATATTGGTCACTACCGCGCCGCTGCAAAAATCCTTGAAGGGGCTGGTGTTGTTAAAGGTCGTCTCTGGATTTGTCCGCCCACGCGTATGGATGAGAAGCAACTCCGGGATGAAGGGGTTTACGGTGTCTTTGCGGCGGCTGGGGCGCGGACGGAAATGCCTGGTTGTTCCCTCTGTATGGGGAACCAAGCCCGTGTAGAAGACAATGCGACGGTCTTTTCCACCTCCACCCGTAACTTCAATAACCGGATGGGCAAGGGGGCGCAAGTTTACCTTGGCTCGGCGGAGTTGGCAGCGGTTTGTGCACTTCTCGGTAAGATTCCCACGGTGGAAGAATATCAGGCGATCGTCTCTGAGAAGATTGATCCGTTTAAGGGTGATCTGTATCGTTACCTAAACTTCAATGAGATTGATGGCTTTGAGGATGAGGGTCGCGTGATTGCCCTTGAGGATATGCCGAAGATCGAAGACCTCCTCGGTATGCCAGTAGGGGCGAAATAGACGAATCTAATTTTATAATTGAGGTGAGTCAAAAATGGCTCACCTTCCTGTTTATGGGCAAAAAACATTTCAAAAAGGCGATCGCCTCGTTAGAAGCGAGAATTCAAGAGCATCAGGACAAAATCAATCAGGAACTGTCAAAAAAATTTCCGGATCAAGGTTTAATCCACAACGGGGAAAAATCTTATCAGAACTTCTCGTTTCATCA
Organism: Synechococcus sp. BDU 130192; assembly: GCF_963876085.1. NCBI lineage: Bacteria > Bacillati > Cyanobacteriota > Cyanophyceae > Synechococcales > Synechococcaceae > Synechococcus > Synechococcus sp. BDU 130192. Next base: position 47,606 of record NZ_CAWNNO010000033.1, read on the forward strand.
ATTCACTTACAGACTCACTGTGATGAAGAGTGGCAAAATTCGATTGCTGATGAGTTGCAAAGTTTATCAGATTAATTCACTGAAGCAAGAAACGTCCTTGAAGACCCACCACTTTTTTTGTCGCACGGAAGAATAAACATTTATTTCTCTATGGCTAATTTTTCCTCGATGATGATGGCGATCGCCAAAAAGATTCTTTATGTTTCCTTAAGATTTAGCCGGGTTTCTTGTGGAAAACTTTCGGATTTTTGTGGAAAAAGAACTGTTTTTGTGGAAAAAACTTGAAAAAATCTGTCAAAGCAGATGCCCCCAACTGGAAAAAATCACAATGGGGGCGATCGCCAAAAATTTTAAGACCTTTAGAATAAAGCACCACCGCCCAGGACGCCACCAACCGCCTGGAGTAAGAAAATTGCCACAATAGGAGATAGATCCAAGCCTCCCAGGGGCGGAATAAACGAACGGAACAGGTTAAGGTAGGGGTCGGTCACAGGGCTCAGAAAACCCATCACTTGCATTGCCCAATCTGCGGTCTGAAACCAACTGAGAAGAATGCGGACAATAAGAAGCAGAAGATAAATCTGGATAAAGTTTCCGAGGCTGACTCGTAATAGTTCGGCTGCCATATTCCTGTTACCGTGTAAAAAACTGAAGACCTGACAATGGGGTCTTTGTCGTTCATCTTAACCGATGTTGCAAAATTGCTTGGGTACGGATATCAAGAATTGGGGTTCAATGGCTCCTGACCATTATGGGGATGCAACACCGTCATTTGTTGGCGGACATCGTCAATGGCACCGTTCAATTGGGCAATTTTATTTTCAAGGCTGCGACGGGCCATTTCCATCCCTTCTTCGGTGTCAAAGCTGAGGGGTTCTTCTTCCTCTGACCACTCGGTCTGACGCGGGGCGCGATTGTCTTTGACTTTCGAAGCGGCGATCGCCCCGGCAATGCCCCCCACAACACCACCAAAAATAGTGCCCAACAGGAACCCCGTCCCAAATCCATCGCGTTGACTCATAGGAAACCAAAACCCTTGATTCTTCTCAGTGCTACTTTAAGCTTAACGGTTGGGGATCGCTCTTGACTAGGGTGCGTTTGCAAAGATTTTTGCCAGGGAATGACCCTTGCCTGGAGATTTGTTCGTTGTCCCTTGGCGAGTCAGCAGCATTAGGGTTTAGTGGGTACCAAAGGTGCGATCGCCGGCATCTCCGAGACCGGGCACGATAAAGCCTTGATCATTTAGTTCTTGGTCGATCATCGCCGTATAAATTTGTAGGGCGGGATAGTCTAGACTCAGTTTCTGGAGAGCTGGCGGAGCCGCAACCACGGAAATAATGCGCACATTCTCCATGGCAATGCCGCGTTTTGTCACTTCAGCCATGGCCGCCGTGATCGTCCCTCCAGTGGCTAACATCGGATCGAGGAGTAGCAGACGAGTTTCTGGGGCAAATTGCTCTGGTAAATTATTTAGATAGCAAGCCACTTCAAGGGTTGCTTCGTCTCGCTTGTAGCCGAGGTGATAGGTGGCCGCAATATTCGGGATCACCTCCTGGGCTCCTTCCATTAAACTAAGTCCGGCCCGCAGAATAGGAATTGCAATAATCGGTGTTTGGGGATGGATTAAGGTGGCTGGGGCCTGGGCGAGAGGGGTTTCAACGGCGGCATCGAGGGTGGGCAGCCAATAGCGACAGGCTTCGTAGGTGAGCCATTTCCCCAGTTCTTTCATGGCCGTTTTAAACAGGGGGGTGGGGGTATTGGTTTCCCTGGCGATCGCCAACCAATGCTTGAGGAGGGGATGATCAGGCACAAAAACCCGGAGTTGCGAAGCCATAGACGTTTTGCATCAAGAAAGAACCGTCCTTTAGACTAGCATAAGCTTTTAGATGAAACCCGATGCGCGTCCCCACCTATCCCCACGATCAGTTTGCGATCGCCTTTGCTCCCCTCTCCTTTGATGCGGTGTATCGTCTCGCCGAAGACCCCGGTAGTGGGGCCGTGGTGGTGATGAGCGGTACCGTCCGGAATCGCAGCGATGGCAAAGCTGTCCATTATCTCGAATACCAAGCCTACGAACCAATGGCGATCGCCGTTTTCCAACAAATTGCCCACGACATCCGCCAACAGTGGCCCGACACAAATCGAGTCGTGATTCACCACCGCATCGGCAAACTGGAAATCGGCGAAATTAGCGTCCTCGTCGCCGCTAGTTGTCCCCACCGGGCCGAAGCTTTTGCGGCCTGTCGCTATGGCATCGATACGATCAAGCACAATGCCCCCATCTGGAAAAAGGAATTTTTTACCGGGGGTACCAGCGAATGGGTGCAAGGTTGCCGCACTGCTGAGGGCTGTTAATCCTTCCTGACAGATGCCCTTGTAACTGTTTGAAGAAAGTTTAGGCGATCGCGTATGATGGGACGCTGGTTCACATAAGGAAATCGCGGATATGGCACGTCGTTTAGCACTATTGAGCGTCTCAGACAAAACTGGCATCGTTGAATTTGCCCGGCAACTCGTAGAAGAATTTGAATTTGACATCATCAGTAGCGGCGGCACCGCCAAAGCCCTCAAGGATGCAGGCGTCCCCGTCACCAAAGTCAGCGATTACACCGGTTCCCCAGAAATCCTCGGTGGCCGTGTGAAAACTCTCCATCCCAAGATCCACGGGGGCATCCTCGCTCGTCAGGACTTCCCCGAACATCTCCAAGATTTAGAAGCCAACGACATTCGCCCCCTCAGCCTCGTCGCGGTAAACCTTTATCCCTTCGAGCAGACCATTGCCAAAGCGAGTGTAACTGTTCCCGAAGCCGTTGAACAAATTGATATCGGTGGCCCCGCAATGCTCCGGGCAGCGGCGAAAAACTTTGGGAGCCTTACGGTCATTTCTAATCCCCGCTATTACGACGAATATTTAACGGAACTGCGCAATAACAGCGGCACTGCAACTGTTGAATTTCGGCAACGCATGGCCGGGGAAACCTTTGCCCTCACCTGTGCCTACGACCAGGCGATCGCCAGTTATTTTGCTAGCACCGTGAATGCTGAAGCTGACTTACCTCAACGATTGGGAATGAGTGGTGAAGCAGTGCAAACTCTCCGTTACGGCGAAAATCCCCACCAAAAGGCCACTTGGTACAAGACCGGCACCCAGGCCAGTGGTTGGGCCGCCGCTGAAAAACTCCAGGGCAAGGAACTCAGCTACAACAACCTTGTGGATCTCGAAGCGGCACGACGGATCATTGCGGAATTCCCCGATGGCGATCCTGCCGTCGCAATTCTCAAGCACACTAATCCCTGTGGTGTCGCCCTGGGTTCGACGTTGCGAGAAGCTTACGAAAAAGCTTTTGCCGCTGATTCTGTGTCTGCCTTTGGGGGCATTGTCGCCCTCAATAAACCCCTCGATGGCCCTACTGCCGAAGCCATGGGGAAAGTCTTTTTAGAATGTGTGGTCGCCCCTGACTGCACCCCAGAAGCCAGAGAAATTATCGCGAAGAAGAAAAATTTGCGGGTTTTAACCCTCCCCGATCTGCTCACTGGCCCGACCCAAACCCTAAAGGCGATCGCCGGTGGCTTTTTAGCCCAGGATGCCGACATTCAAATTGAAGACCCCAAGGATTGGCAGTGCGTCACGGAGAAGCAGCCCAGCGAAGCGGATCTCGCGGAATTATTCTTCGCCTGGAAGCTCTGCAAGCACGTTAAATCCAACGCAATTCTTGTTTCCAAAGATCGCACCACCGTCGGTGTTGGCGCAGGCCAGATGAACCGAGTCGGTGCCGCAAAAATTGCCTTTGAACAGGCGGGCGAAAAGGCCCAGGGCGCGTATCTGGCCAGTGACGCCTTTTTCCCCTTCGACGATTCGGTACGGAGTGCGGCCGCAGCAGGAATTAAGGCGATCGTTCAACCGGGTGGCTCCATTCGGGACGAGGATTCGATCAAGGCGGCTAATGAGTTGGGGCTGATCATGATGTTCACAGGTGCCCGCCATTTCCTCCACTAGGATTTTGTACTGAAATAAAGGGAGAAGGTGTGTCGTAAAAATTGTGATGCACCTTTTTTATTGCCTATTTGAGCCTACTTGATCAGTTCTACAGCGTCGCGGCCATCTAAATCCTGGAGATAAACTTTGACTTTTTCGTCTTTGGCGGTGGGGAGCTTTTTCCCGGTAAAATCTGGCTGAATCGGCAGTTGGCGATGACCCCGGTCAACTAAAACCGCTAGGCGGATCACTTCCGGGCGACCATAATCATTCACGGCATTGAGGGCAGCGCGGATGGTGCGACCTTTATAAATCACATCATCAATCAGGACAAGATTCTTGCCATTGAGATCAAAGGGAATATCTGTTTTTGAGGGTGTGCGTACCCGAATTTGGTCAAGGTCATCGCGATAAAACGTGATATCAAGGGCACCGACGGGCACCGCAATGCCTTCGAGGGTTTCAATTTGCTTGGCGATATTTTCAGCAAGGGGAACACCACGGGTATGGATTCCCAGCAAGGCTAAGTCAGTCAAATCCCCCGCTTTTTCGACAATTTGTGAGGCGAGACGGGTGATGGTGCGACGCATCTCCTCGGCGGATAAAATTTCGATGACGCTCTTTGTCATGGGCTCATTCTAAGCAAAAGTATTGCCATTGTAGAGCTTGTTTCGGGTCGATGGGAATCAACAAGATACGGGGCTGTAACCGTTAGAAAAATTCATAAAGCACGGCGTTTTAGCGGCGAAAATGCCATGCTAGAGGTAGATTAGGGGGCAGTAACGCTCGATTTCTCTGCTTTTTGACCTAGCAAATAAGATAAAAGCTGCTGCCGAAAGGCGATCGCCTTTTCCTTAATCAATCCTGGGCTTAGGCCAGATACTAAACTGATTAATCTTAAATGATACGTAGATTTTGTCGATAAATCCCTGACACGCCTGAGCCTTGTCGCACCTCAACCCTTTTGAAGTTGCCACGGAGGTTTCCAATGTTTCTCAACCACGCCCCAGAACAGGTCTTGATCGAAGTGCTGAACCTGCCCGAATTATGGGATCCGTTCAAAACGAAAGTTTGGGCCCGTGCCCATGCCGGGGAAGAAATGCAAGATCCGGAATTTTATCCGAAAGCTGAACTTATTTTCCCTTCGGGGGAATCCCTCCCCAAAGCTTGGATTGATCCCCACTATCGCGCCAATGTCCCGATGCCAGAGCATTTGTCTGCCGCTGCGACAACGGGTTAAGTGGGTCTTCTTTTAAAAAAAATTCCATTGAGCTTTTGAGGCTCTCCCCGTCATTGTTGTGGATCAAGGGAGAGTTTTTTTATGCTCAGTGAGGAAATTAGCCACAGAAATCGCCATAAAAAAAGAGGGCCAGTGAGCTAACTTTCACGGAACCCTCTATTTCCTTACAAATCAATTTGGCCGATTACTTAGGAATGACAAAGTTCACCAATTTGTTCGGGACAACGATCACTTTTTTGATTTCTTTGCCCGCAATATAGCGTTGGGCAATGTCGGAAGCTGTGGCAGTTTTCTCTAGATCCGCTTTGCTAATCCCTGCTGGTACTTGGATTGTCCCCCGGGTTTTACCGAGGATCTGGATCACGATGGTAATTTCGTCCACTGTCAGGGCTGTTTCATCCAATTGTGGGAAGGGAATGGTGTGGATCGATTCACTGTGACCGAGATTTGACCAAAGTTCATCGGCGATGTGGGGCGCAAAGGGAGCCAGCAGTAAAATCAGCGTTTCGATCGCCTCTTTGTACACAGGAGAATCCACGCATTTCACGTCTTTGATCGCGTTATTAAGCTTCATCAGTTCGGCGATCGCCGTATTAAATTGATAGTCCCCTTCGAGGTCTTCTTGGATTTCTTTGATCGCAGTGTGCACGGCCCGACGCAGATCTTTTTCTGCCTTAGACAGTTCGCCTGTCGCTTTAACACTAGTTTCTGCCGCTTCGTAGCCAGCGACTAAATTCCAAATCCGGTTCAAAAAGCGAAATTGCCCTTCCACATCGGCATCATCCCACTCTAGATCCTTTTCGGGGGGCGCTTTAAAGAGAATGAACATCCGCGCCGTATCTGCACCGTATTTGTCTAACACCAGAGCCGGATCGACGCCATTGTATTTCGACTTCGACATCTTTTCGTAGAAGCCTGTGAGCGGTTCGCCAGTTTCTGGATCTTTGGGATCATTGGGGTCAACTTGATCAGCGGGCACATATTTATTCGTGCGGGAATTTTTGTAGGTCAGTGCCTGCACCATCCCCTGGGTTAACAAACGCTTGAAGGGTTCATCTACGCTCACCAGTTGGCGATCGCGCACCACCTTTGTAAAGAAACGGGAGTAGAGCAGGTGGAGAATCGCGTGTTCAATGCCGCCGACGTATTGATCCACAGCCATCCAATCGTTAACTGGGTCAAGGGCGAAGGGTTTTTCGGTATTGTTGGCGTCGGTGTAGCGCAGAAAATACCAGGAGGAGTCAATAAAGGTATCCATCGTATCCGTTTCCCGGCGGGCCGCTTTCCCGCAACAGGGACAGTCCACCGCCTGCCAGTCTGCCATCTGGGCCAAGGGCGAACCACCCCGCGCCGAAAATTCCACATCTTCGGGCAATACAACAGGGAGATCACTGTCGGGCACCGGCACCACACCGCAATCATCGCAGTAGATCATCGGGATCGGGCAGCCCCAGTACCGCTGTCGAGAAATTAGCCAATCCCGCAGACGATATTGAATTTGTTCTCGACCGAAACCATTTTCAGCGGCAAATTTGGCGATCGCCTTTTTCCCTTCGGTAGAAACTAGGCCATCAAATTGACCGCTATTCACCATAATGCCCGCATCGGTATAAGCCTCTGTGAGTGCCGCCGTCGTGTCGCCCCCTTCCGGAATAATTACTGTTTTGATCGGTAAATTATTTTCCTTGGCAAACTTAAAGTCACGGCTATCGTGGGCCGGAACCCCCATTACTGCCCCTGTGCCATATTCATACAGCACATAATTGGCGATTAGAATCGGCACTTCTTCCCCAGTGAAAGGATTCGTCACCATCCCCCCGGTTGCCACCCCTTTTTTCGGCTTATCATCGGCGGTGCGATCCTGTTCACTTTCTTGGCTTACCTCAGCGATAAACGCATCCACGGCAGCTTTTTGTGCGGGCGTTGTCACCTGGGCCACGAGGGGATGTTCCGGCGCGAGGACAACGTAGGTGACCCCAAAGACCGTATCTGGGCGAGTGGTAAACACAGCCACTTTTTCGTCGCTACCAACAACGGGAAATTCTAGGTGCGCCCCGGTGGATTTACCGATCCAATTTTCCTGCATTAATTTCACCCGCTCCGGCCAACCGTCGAGGGTATTGAGATCCTGGAGGAGTTCTTCGGCGTAGTCGGTGATCTTCAGGAACCATTGGCGCAGCAATTTTTTCTCCACGATCGCCCCCGACCGCCAGGAACGGCCTTCTGCGTCTACCTGTTCATTCGCCAAAACCGTCTGATCAATAGGATCCCAATTTACTGCCGCTTCTTTTTGGTAGGCTAATCCAGCTTTGTAGAACTGCAAAAAGAGCCATTGCGTCCATTTGTAATAGTCGGGGGAACAAGTCGCTACTTCCCGATCCCAATCGATAGAAAGGCCCAACTGTTTAAGCTGCTCGCGCATTTGAGCAATATTTTGATACGTCCACTTTGCAGGGGGAATCCCCCGGTCGATGGCGGCATTTTCTGCGGGTAGCCCGAAAGCATCCCAACCCATGGGATGAAGCACCCGATAGCCTTGCATTCTTTTGTAGCGGGCAATGACATCGGTGATCACATAGTTGCGCACATGACCCATGTGGAGCTTGCCGGAGGGATAGGGAAACATCGACAGAGCGTAAAATTTTGGCTTGTCACTTTGGCTAGGGGTTTTGTCTAAGCCAAGCTCTAGCCATTGTTGTTGCCATTTCGCTTCAATATCGGCGGCACTGTATCGCGTTTCCACTCTTGGTTCTCCGTGTTGTAAGGGTCAGTGGCTTATTTTAACCCCCGAATGGATGGGTTGCTGCCTAGGAGGGCCAGGGATTTTTTCGAAGGCGATCGCCTTTATTCTCGCCTCGGAAAAAGATCGGGCACAATGGGAAATAGGGCCATAGGAGAAAAGATGTCGCCAAGCGATCGCCAATTTGATGAACCTTCCTTTTGGGCAAAGATCAAGAAACAACCCCGTAACATCGGCAAGCCCATCCTGGAAGTTGATGATGGATAATTAAAGAATTATTTTTTGAAATAGACAGCTTTTCATCAATCACTGGAAGCGTTGGAGAAGATTACCCATGGTGAAGCACATTTATCGGCTAGGGATTGTCGCTGTGTTGTTGGGTTTAAGCGCCTGTGAAGTAACCATTGGATCTGATCCGCAAACGCCCCCGACAGAAGACGTGACTACCCAAAATCCACCAGGCAATACGGCAACCCGTTCTGGGGCTAGTGATGAGGGCGTTGCTGAAACGGGCACAGGTGGCGGCATCGCAACATCAAGACCGCCGCAACCACAACCCCAGGCGCAACCGCAATCGCCGCCACAACCCATTGCCCAAACCTCCACCAGCTTTGAAACCCGCTGTGGTTGGTTCTCGAATCCGACTCCAGGCAATATTTCCCTCTATGATGCCGACCGCGAATGGATCATTGGCGTCCAGGGGGGACACCAGGTAGCAACAGATTGGGACTGGCCGAATTTTGCGCCGGATCAGTGGGTGGTGACCAATGTCGGCAGTTACGGCTATGGTTGCGCTTGTATGGATGTGCAGGCAAACTCAGCAACAGGCACGATCAATGACATTCGCAATGTACGCGCCCAGGCGATCGCCATTTGTCAGCAGGATCCGGCCCTCAATCGCTGGGCAAATCTTTTCCCCTAAAATTTATCCCCGGTTTTGTAATCTAGGGAAAAAGGCGATCGCCCTCAAAAAACCTTCAAATTTTCCATGTTTTATCTCTCCCAAGCCCACCTCGAACGCTTCCAACGTTGCCCGCCAGCCTTCCAAGCCCTTTATCTGGAGCAACTGACGGCTCCCAACAACCCCAATTATCTGGAAAATCAGCAATGGGGCATCCGGTTTCACCAGGCGATGCAACAACTCCAGCTAGGCTTGCCCCCAGCGCAAATTACCACAGACCCCAATCTCCACCAGAGTCTCCAAGCCCTGCTCACCGCCCAACCCCGACTCCTCGACCAACAGCAACAAACTGCCGCCGAATACCGCCGCACCCTGATGATGGACGATTTCCTGCTCACCATTATTTGCGATTGGATCAATTTTGGTGCTGATACCCTCCAAATTTACGACTGGAAAACCTACCGTCAACCCCGTCAAAGCGAGGATCTAAAAGACCACTGGCAAACGAAGCTCTATCTTTATGTCATGGCCGAGACCACGGGTTATCAGCCGGAGCAACTCGCGATGACCTATTGGTTTATCGCCCCAGGCCAACCGCCCCAATCCCTGACGTTTCAATATGATCAGACTTGGCATCAGCACATCCACGCTGAACTGGTCGCCCTGCTGACCCAACTGCAACGGGATTTAGATCAATACTTTCAAGACGGTACGCCTTTGCACCATGGCGATCGCCAAATTTGTCCCCATTGCCCACCCCACCAGCATTTACCTAGGGCTGAAACCTTAGATTTTCTCAGTGGGAAAAGCCTAGCGGACTTTCTGGGGGAGATTGAAGCAGTACAATTGTAGACGCACCATTCATCCAGAAGCACAAACCCCAGACCAGATTTATGGCGACAGAATTGCACACAGAGCTAGAAGAAGCCGTCCGATTGCGACGGAATTTTGCGATCATCTCCCACCCCGACGCGGGTAAAACCACCCTCACCGAGAAACTTTTGTTATACGGAGGTGCCATTCACGAAGCCGGAGCCGTCAAAGCCCGTCGCGAACAGCGCAAAGTGACCTCTGACTGGATGGAGATGGAGCAACAACGGGGGATTTCCATTACCTCGACGGTGCTGCAATTTTTGTATAACGGTTACCAAATTAATCTGCTGGATACCCCTGGTCACCAAGACTTTAGTGAAGATACTTACCGTACCCTCGCAGCAGCGGATAATGCGGTAATGCTGGTGGATGCGGCCAAGGGTCTAGAGACGCAAACCCGTAAATTATTTGAGGTCTGCAAACTGCGATCGCTGCCCATTTTTACCTTTATCAACAAATTAGACCGTCCGGGGCGAGAACCCCTAGAACTCCTCGATGAAATTGAACAGGAACTGGGTCTGCAAACCTATGCGGTAAATTGGCCCATCGGCATGGGAGACAGATTCCAGGGAGTTTATGACCGTCGCCTCAAGGAAGTGCATTTATTTGAACGGACAGCCCACGGCACCAAAGCCGCCACAGAAACCGTTTATAAAATTGACGATCCGGCCCTCGCAGGTATTTTGGATGCGGATCTTTACGAACAACTCCAGGAAGAATTAGAAATTCTCGAAGAAATTGGCGCAGATTTTGACCTAGAAGCGATCCATGCGGGTAAGCAAACCCCCATTTTCTTTGGCAGTGCAATGACCAATTTTGGGGTGCAACTTTTCCTCAGTGCGTTCCTAGAATATGCCTTGAAGCCGGAGCCCCGTGCTTCTAGCCTCGGTGATTTGGAACCGACGTACCCGGAATTTACTGGGTTTGTCTTTAAGCTCCAGGCGAATATGGATCCCAAACACCGCGATCGCGTTGCCTTTGTGCGAGTCTGTACCGGGAAATTTGAAAAGGATATGACCGTCAGCCATGCCCGCACCGGAAAAACAGTGCGCCTATCTCGCCCCCAGAAGCTTTTTGCCCAGGGCCGCGAATCCCTCGAAGAAGCCTATGCGGGGGATGTGATCGGTTTAAATAATCCGGGGGTGTTTGCCATTGGCGATACGATTTATTGCGGCAAAAAATTGGAATATGAGGGCATTCCTTGCTTTTCACCGGAACTATTCGCCTATTTAAAAAATCCCAATCCTTCTAAATTCAAACAATTCCAAAAAGGAGTGAAGGAACTCCAGGAGGAAGGCGCCGTGCAAATCATGTATTCCGCCGATGAATTTAAACGGGAACCCATCCTTGCAGCGGTGGGACAACTGCAATTTGAGGTGGTGCAACATCGTCTCAGAAGCGAATATGGCGTAGATAGCAAACTCGAACCGATCCCCTATAGTGTGGCGCGTTGGGTCACGAATGGTTGGGAAGCCCTGGAAAAAGCAGGCAAAATTTTTAATACGATGATCGTCAAAGATCTCTGGCAACGGCCAGTGATTCTCTTTAAAAATGAGTGGAATCTTCACCAAATTCAAGGGGATCATCCGCACCTAAAATTGTCGGCGATCGCCCCCATTGGTTCTTCCGTTAAATGATGTTTCGCTTGGTAAAAGCCCATGGCAATTCAACTGAAAAAAGGCAACCGCATTTCCCTCAAAAAAGAAGCCCCTGGCCTCAAGAAAGTGATGCTTGGCCTCGGCTGGGACATGGCAACCAGCAATTCAGGGGGCGGTTTCCTCGGTCTCTTCAAAAAGTCCACGGGCAGCATTGACCTCGACTCTGGGGTTTTGTGCTTAGATTCCCAAGGGAAACTCAACAGTGCCAGTGACTTTGTGTATTACGCCAATCTTAATCACAAATCTGGGGCGATCGCCCACCAAGGGGACAACCTCACTGGCGCAGGCGAAGGGGATGACGAGCAAATTTTTGTCGATTTAGAGCAAGTCCCTGCAACGATCCAAAGCTTGTTATTTACCGTCACCATTTACCAAGGCCGACAACGGGGCCAGGAATTTGGCCAGATTAAAAATGCCTTCGTGCGTCTCGTTGACCTGAGCAACAACCAAGAGATCGCCCATTACAAACTGTCTGGGGAAACCTACCAAGGCAAAACGGGAATGTTGATGGCCGAGTTACGTCGGGAGGAAAATGGCTGGGCCATGACTGCCCTTGGTGATGGCCTTGATCCCCAGGATTCTGAAAATCTGCTCAAAAAATATCGCTAATGGCCCAATTTTTAGAGGTGATCAATCAAAGTAAATTAATTGGTGCAGTCTCTCGCTCACTCCAGGTTGGGGATCAATTTTTTGAGATGTCCCATCAGTGACGGGAGGGATTTTTGCGTTGTCAGCCAAATTCGTTTATGACTAACTTTTTCATATTGATGGGAAATAATATTGCGCTGGCCAATCAGTGCACTCCATGGAATTTCAGGATGATTTTTCTGAAACTCGAAAGAAACTCTCCGAGCAGCTTCTCCTAAGATCTCAAATTGTCTTTCTACAGCACTTTGGACTAATCCATTTTGACGATAGTTTTCCCACGTTAAGCCCTGAATGAATGTTTGAATTTGTTTACATGCCTCATACATGTCCCAAAGGTGAGCATAGTTTCTATCCATGGCTAGAGTAAAGAATTCGATGATTCTCTTTGATTGATCTCAAAATGAAAGGATTAGAAATACTTTCCTGTTCGATGAGATCAACTGGTCTACCAAAAAGATCGGAGAGTTTCTGTTTCAGTTTTATAATATCCAACAAATCCCAGTCAGCATCTTCTGAGAATTTTACCAAGCAATCAACATCGCTTTCTTCACTAAAACCTCCTTGCACAATAGACCCAAAAACTGAAAACTCTTGAATTTTCCATTGTTGGCAAAGGGCATTAAGAAGTTCTATTTTTAGAGTATCAATCAAAGCAACTTGGCTAACCATAACATTTGATAATTCTTGAGTGATGTTTTTAAATTGAAATCACAAATTTGCTAAAAATGTCGCTAACGGTTCAGCTATTTTTTTGCGGCACGATAAAAAGGTTTTTTCACCACCTGGGCTGGGTACTGTTTCCCGCGGATTTCTACAGTGACAGCTTGACCCACTTTGCTAAATTCCAATGGGAGATAAGCTAAGGCGATCGCCTTTTCGAGGGTGGGGGACATCGTGCCGCTAGTCACAAGGCCCACTGCTTCACCATTCACGAGCACAGGATAGTCATGGCGAGCGATACCGCGCCCCTGCATCTCTAGGCCCACCAAACGCCGTCGAATACCTGCTGCTTTTTGGGTCTGCAAAATATCCTTAGCGATAAACGCATCTTTTTCTTGCCAGTGGATCAGCCAACCCAAACCCGCTTCCAAGGGGGTTGTCTCGTCGTTCATGTCCTGACCATAGAGGTGTAACCCGGCCTCCAGTCGCAGCGTATCCCGTGCTCCCAAACCACAGGGCATCACCCCCGCATCGATTAAAGTGCTCCAAAGTTTTTTCCCTGCTGTCGGCGCGACCATCACCTCAAAGCCATCTTCGCCGGTGTAGCCAGTCCGGGCAATAAAAGCCGTTTCCCCGAAAATTTGTCCTTGACCGTGGTTAAACAGCTTCAGGGTCGCTAAGTCTAAATTTTCCACAAAAGGTTGCAAGGCTTTCTCCGCCTGGGAGCCTTGGATCGCCAGCAAGATATTTTCTTGGGAGACATCGGTTAAAGTGATCCCCTGCGCTGTCAAATGGCGCGTTAACCAGTCCCAATCCTTCTGGGTGGTGGCCGCATTCACAATCAAAAAGCCCTGGCGATCGCCCTGGTGATAATAGATCACATCATCGATGATGCCGCCGTGGTCATTGAGTAGCACTGTGTATTGCGCTTGACCGGGAGCAAGTCGTGCCAGATTTGAAGGCACCAGTTTTTGCATAGCTGCAATGAGGTTTTCCCCAGCCAACTGAAACTTGCCCATGTGGGAAATATCAAACATTCCCGCTTCTGTGCGCACCGCCTGATGCTCCACCTTTAGGCCTTTGTATTGCACGGCCATCTCCCAACCAGAAAACGGTACAAATTTGGCACCCGCTGCAATGGCGAGGTCATGGAGGGGCGTGCGCTGTAAAGTCATAGGGGCTTCATCCAAGAGACATCACCACCAATGATACGAGGTTCTTAGAACGGAATCTCATCGTCCGGGGCAACTGGCACAGGTGGACGGCCTTGGACAACGGGGGTAGTTGGTGGTTCGGGAACAGATGGCGGAGATTTTTCGGGTTTGGTAGGCAGCACAACCTGCACATCCGTTTCTTCTGGGGGGACAAAGTGAGTCAGTTCGATCACCTCTCCGTCAAACAATTCTGCAAACTGTTGGGCGATCGCCTGAATATCATCGGTCGTTTCTGGGATCTCTGCTGCGGCTGTGGATTCAGGCGCTGATGCTGACTCAACGGTTGGAAGAACCGCTGGGGATGGTGGGGTGATCTCTCCGAGATCCGCTTTGCGGTGCGCCGTTGGTGTTGGTTCCGGAGGTTTTGGATCTGGTGCTGGTTTGATTGGCGACCCTAGGGGCGGTGGGGCTATGGGCTGCGGAGTTTCTGCAACCGGGGGCGGCGGCATCTCGATAGGATTTCGCGCCGGAGAAATAACTGTTGGTGCTGGTGCAGGCGTAGATAAAATCGGGGTTACTGATGTTCCCCCCTGGCCATTTTCTAAACCATGGCCCACTTGTAAGGTCACCTTAAGGGGATTGCCACAGATTTTCTCAAAGGCCGCCTCAAGCTGGAGGGTTTTATTTTTGGCAATTTTGAGTAAGTTGGCGCTTTTAATGCCGATGAGAGCGCTGTGATCCGTAAGCTGGAGCAGTTTGCCATGGTCTCGAAATAAAGACTGGCTCAACAGGGGCAGTTGGCGCACAATGCCTTGCCATAGTTCCTCCCGTTCCAGGGCCGAAATTGTCGGGCTGGTGGTTGCAGGAGGTGACGGTGATAAAGGGGGTGGCTCGGTGGACTGAACCGTTGGAGACGCGACATCCTGGGGCGGTGGCGCTTTGGCGATCGCCTTTGCTTCTGGTACAGGGGCCGGAACTTGGGGAACTTCGGGTTTGGGAGGAACTTGGTGAACTTGAGTGTCTACCGGAGAGGGGGGCATTCCAGAGCCGTGGCCATTGGTTGCAGGGGGTGTTTCCCCAAAGGGATGGGGGATGTCCTGCTGTGGTGGCGGAGAAGTCGGCGGTGTCGCGGTAGGCTGCGTTTGTAGATTGATCTGAGTATTTAAAGGAGTGGTCGCGGTTCGAGTAGTTTGGGTCTGTCCAAAAGCAGCGGGGAGCAATCCCAAAAGGGTAATTTCTAACCACAGACGCGGTTGGGTCGTATTTTTGAGTTGATATTCACTTTCTTTGAGGTGTTGTTGTCCCTGCAAAATGGTGGAAAGATCCCACTGGTTTGCTTCCTGGCAAAGGATTTCCCACGTCGGTTGGGTCACAGCGATCAGATCTCCCCGTTGGGGGGCAGTTTTGGCAATGAGCAAATTTAGATAAAAGCTCGCCAAATTTTGCAGCACAACCAGGGGTTCCCGACCTCGGTTTAACAGGCTCCGGCATTGTTGAATGACTGCCTCTGGATCATTGCTGTGAATCACCTGGAGCAATTGCAATAGATCCCGCTCCGGCACGGCCCCTACTAAATCCCAGACCTTATCAGGGGTAATTTCACCGGACAATAAACTCAGTTGATCCAATAAACTTTCTGCATCCCGCAACCCTCCGTTGGCAATTTGCGCAATTAACGTCACCGATTCGAGGGGAATATCGATATTTTCTAAATGGGCAATTTTCCGTAGGTGGGCGACCATCGCATCGAGGGGAATGCGTCGATAGTCAAACCGTTGACAGCGGGAAATAATCGTTGGTAAAACCCTTTGGGGATCCGTTGTTGCCAGGACAAATACAACGTGGGCAGGGGGTTCTTCGAGGGTTTTCAATAGAGCATTGAACGCCGCCACACTCAACATATGGCATTCGTCGATGACATAAACTTTGTAGCGACATTGCACTGGGGCAAACTGCGATCGCTCGATGAGTTCGCGGATATTATCAACGCCCGTATTACTCGCGGCGTCAATTTCAATCACATCTAAGGCTGATCCGTTGGCGATCGCCCGACAAACTTCACACTCGCCACAAGGGTGGGGCGTCGGTTGGGCCGCATTTAGACAATTTAGAGACTTAGCCAAGATCCGCGCACTGGAAGTTTTCCCCGTCCCCCGTGGCCCTGAGAATAAATAGGCCGGGGCAATGCGTCGCTGTTCAAGGGCATTACTCAAGGTTGTGGCGATCGCCTCTTGGCCAACCAACTGCGCAAAAGTCTGGGGACGATATTTGTGGTGGAGCGGTTCGTAGGCCATGGGAAACAACGAAAAATTCGGTAAAGGACGGCGATCAGTAAACAGTTATGGATCCAGCAGCAACGATAAAGAATCGATATCTAACGTCCAATGTCTAATATCTGGGGGTTAACAACATAAAATGGGTGAGTACAAGAACGACTAGAGCAAGCAAAAGGATTATTAAGGATATGGCGGGTTGGTTAAAAAAGCTATTTTCTCCCTCTCAGGGTCGGGGCCAAACACCCACCGTAGACCTTCCCCCCCTCACCGACGCAGATTTTGAATTTTTATTGGCGCAGCTCCTCCAGGGAATCTCGCGGGGGTGGCAGCCTGATCGCCTAGAAGTATTTATCGCTGATTTGGGGATTCGCGGTAAAGTCACCGCCTGGGAAGCATGGTTAGAACGCTACAGTACGCAAATACTAGCACAGGCACAACCCCCCCAACAACAACAGGTTGGCACACGACTGCTCTATATCAGTAATGCCTTTAAAAACTCACCAAAGCTACAGCGTTTCGCCCGTGCTTTCGGGGATACAGGGCAACAATTAGTGACCGGACGCGGAAAAATCGCCATTGAAATTTGGGAATATGCTGGTGCGGATCAACTCGCTGAGCAAGAAGTGGCCCCAGAAAATACCCCAACATCAGCACAACCCCAAGAAGCGTCCCCAGAAGTAACAGAGCCAGTTGTCACCCCCGAAGCAGAAATGATGGCAGAGCCCCTGCCTGAAACTCCGGAAACGATCAATCCAAAAGCATCAGAACCACCAACCCAAGAGGCACCAGAGGAATTTACCCAAGAAACCACAATCGAGGACACTCCTCCAACAATTGAGGCCTTATTCCAGGCTGGTCTGACAAAAGCCGATCAGGGGGATTTTGCCGGGGCGATCGCCGCCTGGGATGAGGTAATTGAACTTAATCCAACTATCGCGGCCGTGTGGCATAACCGGGGCAGTGCCTTTGGTCGCCTCAAGCAATATGACCAAGCCCTCGAATCTCTCAAACAAGCAATTCTGTTAGCCTCCGATAACGTTCTCATTTGGCGCGATCACAGTTATGTGCTCATGGCCCTTGAACAGTGGCAAGCGGCCCTCAAGAGCTGGAATACCACCATCGAATTGCAAGAAGACCTCACCGAAGCTTGGTACCAGCGGGGCCTCACCCTCGAACAACTCAACAAACTAGAAAACGCCCAAATCAACTACCGTCGCGTCTTGCATCTTGCGCCGGATTTTGCCCAGGCCCAGGAGCGTTTAGAGGCCATCGAAGCAGTGCTCAATGCCCCGTCCTCACCGCTACCGACAGATCCTTGGGCTGAATAATTAAGCGCGGCCACTGCTCTGTCCCCATCTCTATTGTTCTTTCCCCGTATTTCATGGCACAACAACGCACAATTGACCGCATTTATACCGACGGTGGCTGTATTCGCAATCCCGGCCCCGGTGGCTGGGGAGTGGTGATCCAGTTTACCGATGGCACCGTTCTGGAAATGGGCGATCGCCAACCCGAAACCACCAATAACCGCATGGAAATGCAAGCCGCAATCCAGGCCCTCGAATTTGTCCGAGACTGTCCCCAGCCAGAACCAGTACGCCTCTTTACCGATAGTAAATATGTCATCGATGGCATCACCAAATGGATTAAAGGCTGGCAAAAAAAGGGCTGGAAAACCGCCACTGGCAACCCCGTTTTAAATCAAGACCTCTGGCAGCAACTGAACCAACTGAATCAACCGACCATCTCTTGGTGTCACGTCAAAGGCCATAGCGGTGAGGCGGGGAATGAACGGGCCGATGCGATCGCCAATGGCTTTGCCCGGGGTCAAGCTCCTAACCTACGCAGCCCCAATGCAACCAAAGATCTACCAAAATCTAGAGGTACGAGCACCAACAGCCCGCCACAATTGACAATAGATTACCCAAAATCTAACGTTGTAACGCCGAATCCATCTCCCCAAGAGCCCATGACAGATCTCACCAGCCTTGCCCCTGAAGACATTACCCTGCCCTACCATGAACGAGTTAAGCGGTTGACAGACCTCATCGAAAGTCTCCGCATTGCCGACGAAATTGCGGAAAATGGTTATTTTATTAGTAGTTCTGAGTTGGCAGATCTAATGGATGTAAATGCCAGTGCCGTCACCAGTCGGGGCCATGAATGGACTTGGCGCAATTGGATTGTCTCCCGGGTCAAACGAGAAGGTAATCAGATCCTTTGGCAACTCGACCGCATTATCGGTGATGAGACGACGACCTAAACTCACCTATGACCGGGGCACCCTGATCCTCCATCCCCCACCCCAGGGTAAAACTTGGCTAGATTTCGTCACTTGGGATGATCGCATTGAAAAATTTAGGCTCTCGGCCCAGGATTATCGCCCCCTTGTGGAACGGTTACGAAACGAAGGGGTGGATTTTATTGATGCGGCCCAACAATTTTCACCCCTAGATTTTGATCCGGCCTTTCCCCTCGAACCCTATCCCCACCAACGGGAAGCCTTGTTAGCCTGGAAAAAAGGCGATCGCCAGGGGGTTGTGGTCTTGCCTACTGCTGCCGGAAAAACCTACCTTGCCCAACTGGCCATGGCCAGCACCCCCCGCACAACCTTGGTGGTGGTGCCTACCCTCGATTTGATGCACCAATGGTATGCCCAGCTCAGCACCGCTTTTCCGAACATTGATGTGGGGCTGTTGGGGGGTGGTTCCCGTGATCGCACCCCTATCCTCATCGCCACCTACCACAGCGCCGCGATCCACGCCGAAACCCTCGGAAACCAATATGCCTTGATTATCTTTGATGAATGTCACCATTTACCCAGCGACTTTTTCCGGGCGATCGCCGAATATTCCATTGCCCCCTATCGTCTCGGTTTAACTGCCACCCCCGACCGGAGCGATGGCCGTGAGCAGGATCTAAAACACCTCATTGGGCCTGTCGTATATGACCGCACTCCCAGTTCCCTTTCCGGGAAAGCCCTGGCCGAACACCAAATTATTCAGCTCAAAATTCCTCTGACCACCACCGAGGCCGACCAATATCAACAACTCATCGCCACCCGCAACCAATTTCTCCGGGACAATAATATTTATCTGGGTTCCCTCGAAGGTTGGCAAAATTTTGTTGCGCTCAGTTGTCGTTCCGCTGCGGGTCGCCGTGCCATGTTAGCCCACCGTCAGGCCAAAGATATCGCCGCTGGCACCGCCGGAAAATTGCGCACCCTCGCCCAGTTGATCGAGCGTCACTACCCCGAAAAAATTCTAATTTTTACCAACGATAATGCCACTGTTTATCGTATCTCCCAGGACTTTTTAATTCCCGCCATTACCCACCAGACTCCGGTCAAGGAACGGCACCAAATCCTCGAAAAATTTCGTCGCGAAACATACCATATCCTGGTGACTTCCCATGTTTTGAATGAGGGGGTTGATGTACCCAATGCCCGGGTAGCGATTATTCTCTCCGGTAGTGGTTCGAGTCGAGAATATGTACAACGTTTAGGGCGAATTTTACGCAAAGGTAAATCATCGACAAAGTTGGCCCTTTTGTATGAATTGGTAGCAGAAAATACAAATGAAGAGCAACTTTCCCAGCGGCGACGTTCTCCCCTTAACCAAACAAAGCAACCACTTACCTCTGTCAATTTAAACAGCAATTTACCACGGGTTTCAGAATCTCAGAATTCTTACAGAGCAAACTCTCCAGGAGAATCTACACCCCCCAAAGTTCCACCAGATCTAGGTCTTCCTGACGACTAAAATGCCCTTGATTTCGCCCATAAAGTGCCTCTTTTTACAAAGAAAACTGCTCAGAAAAATCGTTAACCAAATTATAACTTAATCTTTTTTAAACTTTGGAATTATAATGTAAGAATAGTCCCTATAAAAAGCGATATAAAGAAACGCAATTTAAAATCTATGCAATTGTTTCATCAGCCACCCCAAAGAGAACGAACGCAATTTGAACGTTCCTTACAACGTTTAGAACAAGAAGTTTTGCGGATGGGGGCGCTGGTCGAGCAAGCCTTTCGTTTGGGTCATAATTGTCTGTTTAAAGAAGATTTAGAGGCCTATGAAACGCTCCGGGCCTTAGATAAAGAAATCGACCGCTACTATCGCCGGATTGAAGCTGATTGCTCGGCAATGCTGACTCTGAAGGCCCCAGTGAGCCAAGATTGTCGGTTTGTGAGTGCGTTTATGCAGTTGGTGCGAGATTTGGAGCGGATCGCTGATTATGCTGAGGATTTGGCGGAAAAGTCGATGCGTTTAGTCCCCTATCCGACCCACATTCTGATGGCGGATATTGAAGGGATGTCGGAACATGCCCAGTTGATGTTGTCCACAAGCTTGGTGGCCCTAGCGGATTTAGATCCCAATGCCGGTGCTTATGTAAAGAGATTAGATGATCGGGTCGATGATGATTATGATCGCATTTACGCAGCCCTGGCCCAGCAGCAAAATCAGCCTGGGGTGATTGAACCATTTATTTTGATGGCGTTGATTATTCGGGATCTAGAACGGATGGCTGACCACGCGACAAATATTGCCCAGCGCGTTTCTTATATCATTACTGGACAACGGGGCTAACGATAGAAAGATTCTAGCTTTTCTCAAGTACTAAAACCCCTCTAGCTCCCCTCAAGGGGAGAAGCCCCTTCCGGCCTAGCGGCCACCTTCCCCAGGGAAGGATTTTATTGGGTGGCGTCGGAGAGATCGACGATATCGAGCCAATTTTCGAGGGCATCCCAGCCGAGGCCTTTACGAATAAGGGTTGGTTGGCGATCGCAAAAGTCGAGAATTGTTGAAGTCTTGGTGCCGGGCTCGCTGTCACTGTCGATGATGATATCCACAAGGGGTTCTAGGGCATCAAAGAGGCGCGCTTTCTCCAAACCGAGGGTAAAGGGTTCACCATCTTCGTCGGGCAAGTGGGCTGAGGTGGAAATGATCGGATTGCCAAGGGCCTGGAGTAAACCCTGACAGATCGCATGGTCAGGGACGCGGATCCCGGTGCTGCGGCGTTTGGGGCTCATCACCAGCTTCGGCACCTGTTTTGTGGCGGGAAGTAAGAAGGTATAGGGGCCAGGAATTGCCCGTTTCATAATCCGGTAGGCTTCGTCACTGACGAGGGCATATTCAGAAATATTCGACAGAGACGAGCAGAGGAAAGTGAGGGGTTTGTCGTTGGCGAGGCGCTTGAGTTGGCGCACTTTTTGCACGGCTTGCTTTGCGGTGAGATCACAACCAATGGCGTACACTGTATCTGTTGGATATAACATCACGGCCCCAGCCCGGAGTTGTTGGGCGATCGCCTCTAAATCCCGTTGTTGGGGATTTTTTGGGTGGAGTGAATAATAATTAGCCATTGTGTTTGCCGCTATGAAAAAAATTGCCTATCTCGAATGCCCGACGGGGATTGCAGGAGATATGTGTCTCGGTGCATTGGTAGATGGGGGCGTACCGCTGGAATATCTCAAAAATCAGCTAAATCGCTTGGGAATCGCCGCTGAATACGATCTTCGGGCGGAAACGGTGATTCGTCAAGGACAGCGGGCGACAAAGGTCTTTGTGGATCTCAAAACTAAGGCAGCTCACCATGACCATGATCATTCCCAGGATCAGACCCATCACCATCATGCTGACCATGCCCCCCACCGCCATCTGCCAGAAATTCAGGCCATGATTAAAGGGGCAGGTTTACCAGAGCGGGTTGAACGTTGGAGTTTGGCGATTTTTCAGAATTTGGCGATCGCCGAAGCAACGGTTCACGGTACAACCCCAGAGCAAGTACATTTCCACGAAGTTGGTGCGACCGATGCCCTGGTAGATATTGTGGGGACTTGTTTAGGGCTAGATTGGTTAGAAATTGATGAACTATATTGTGCGCCGATGCCCACTGGGGGCGGCACGGTGAAAGCAGCCCACGGAATTTTGCCCGTCCCGGTACCAGCGGTACTCCAACTCTGGCAACAACGCCAGGTTCCGGTTTATAGCAATGGCATCGAAAAAGAATTAGTCACTCCCACCGGCGCGGCGATCGCCACCACTTTAGCAACGGACTTTTGTCAGCCACCCGCCATGACCCTCGCAAAAATTGCCCTGGGTTCCGGCACCATTGATTTACCCTTGCCGAATTTATTGCGGCTCTGGATCGGCCACCAGCCAGAAACGCCCCACTTGGAAACCATAGTTACCCTCGAAACCCAAATTGATGATCTCAATCCCCAGGCGATCGCCTATGCCTGCGAAAAATTGCAAGCGGCCGGGGCGTTAGACGTTTTCACCCAGGGGATCACGATGAAAAAAAATCGCTTGGGTACTCTCCTAACGGTGATTTGTCCCGTGGCATTGGTCGAGATTTGCGAAGCAATTCTATTCACCGAAACCAGCACCCTCGGCATCCGCCGCCACACCCAAACCCGGTCAATTCTCCAGCGGCGCTTTGAAACTATTGCCACCCCTGCCGGAGAGATTCAACTGAAAATCGGCTACCGGGGCGACAAAATCTACAACGTCCAACCGGAATACGAAGACGTTAAGGCGATCGCCCAACAAACTGGACAATCCTGGCAGGCGATCGCCCAACAAGCCCTTTGCCAATTCCACACCGAGTCTTGACCTCTGAAAAAATCCAGCACCGTCGTCCCTTATGCCTTACGAATATTCAAAAAACGCTGGTATTTCTGATAGAGGGGTAAACCGGGGAAATCCTGCTTAAAAATATCCGGCACATCATAATCATTGGGGGGATAGGTGTCTTTAATCGTCTGTAACTCCCCGGCAATTTGTTCCCACTTTCGGAGATCCCCCAGGAGAGCCTTAAACTCAGCCCCTGCATTTTTATTGCGGTAGTTCAATGCGAGAAAGTGAAACACTTTGACGTGGCCCAAAAGGTTATTTTGGTTCCTCGGCATCCCCATCGCCGAACACAGCGTGTAAACCGTTTCCTCGATCTCCGAAACCCGCTGTTCCAAAACCTCTAGATCGGTGCCAATCGGCTGTGTCAACACTTCCTGGGCCAGTTTAAAGGTTGATAACAGCAGAGAATAGCGGGATTTTAGGTTCCGTAGAATGTTCAGCAACTTCACGCCACTTTTATAACGACTAACCTCTTTAATTGCCAAAATATAGTTTTTGGTGACCCGCAGGCCCTCATCGGTTTTAAATTCCTTGAGGAAAGGGGTAACTCTCGCTTTCATTTCAAGGACAATTTCGGTGCTGTCGGTGTGGTGGTCTAAAATATCGGCGATCGCCTCGTAGACCTTAAGCTGAGTCGGGCTGCGATACAGAAATTCCGTTTCGTTAATCAAGACAAAACTTTCAAGGGAAAATAACATCACCTCAAACAAATCAATCGTATTCTTGAGGTTTTTGAAGGTGCCCATGTTCAGATCGATTAAAATCCGAATCCGAAAGAAATCAAGGAACTCCTGATTGCCGAATTTTCGATTTTCCAAGCCCTGGAGGGTGATCGCTTTCGTTTCAAGTTGCTTCCAAAGCTGCCCATAGCGATCAAGAGAATAAGGCGGAACCGCAGGTTTCGCAAAATAGTTTGTGACCTTCTCCACCAAGCTCTTGTTGCCAAAAATCGGCTTCTTCCAAAAGGAATCGGCGGTTTTTTCTTCCGTCGATGGGGACTCTGGGGCCGCCGTCGTCTGATTCGTCGTACCTTGAGGGGTGGGAGTTATTTTGAGGTCAAAGTGAGCCTGGAGTACACCAAACTCTTCCTGGGTAAGCTGACCTTCCTTGACTAAAGAGAGTAGACGCTCTAATTGTGGTGCGTTATTGATGGGCATGCTTTCCTCACTGATTTGATCAAATAACCCCAGCGCTACCATGTAGTGTATCTCTCCCCTGGGGTTTGTTACATTGCGTTGTTGATCTTTTACGAAACCGCCGAAAAATTACTGAAATAATTTTTCCATTGAGCGAGGCGTCAACCCAAGATCAAAAATTCCCCACCCCTTGCCCAATCTTGGGCCTCAACATTGAGTCTTAACTATTCGTTCCTAGAAGCGAATTTGGCTAGAGTGAATCATCCCCATGCCGCCGCAGACATCGGTATAGAACCAATTTCCTTGGTTGCCGTAGAGGTTGATGGTTTGGCGCGATCGCACGGTGCACAAAATTGGCCCATTGGGGTAAGTGCGGACATTCGAGGGGGGAGCAAAGACAAAAGCAGTATCATTCGCGCCCGTATTACCAGGATTACCATCACAGACAAAGTTCAGCATATTTTGGGTGGCCGTGGATCTGGGGCTATGGGTCACACCATCATGGAAGCTCGTCCAGGTGTTATCCCAACAATGGGCCTGGGCATTAATTTTCATTTGGCCGAGGTAGTAAGTGAAGTTAACACTACGTTCACTAGCCCGCCGGATGGAACAACGATCCACATTGACACTCGCACCAGTCACCGCTTGACCCATATAGACGTTGCAGGATTGGGCATTGAGATTTTTCTGGGGGCCTAGGGCTGTGGCCAGGACTAAACCGAGGGGGACTAGCAACAGACTTAGGGATTGGTGCATTGTAGGGTGTAACATATCAGTTACCTCCACCATCAAAAAAGTAATGTAGGGCTAATAATATTGTCGCTATTTTTCCCTGCAACAACGGCTTGTTTTTATAAAAAGTAATAACAAATGGCTTGAAAAATTTAATTTTTTCTTTATCTTATTTTTTAACCGATTTAAAAATTATTCAATAAGAGAATTGTTCTTAAAAACAGAGGATTTAAGCCATTAACCAAAAAAATCGCTTTAGAAAGTAAGGCTTGACCCGATGGGGTTGAGGGGTGATTCCCCACATTTGGAGATCGTTTGACTCTTTTGAAGGATTTATAACCCAGAGAAAAATAAAAAGTTCTGGGTCGTATTTCTATATTTTTTTTGATTGATATTTTCTCACTACTTTTTATTCAGATTGAAAAAGATTTTTTTCGGCAGCAACCTATCAAATATCGCACCATTGGTAAACTTTGGGCGTGATTTTCGTCATGAAGATGTACTTGATAATCCTGTCAGCTGACCAGATAATTTTTGGGTAGTGCGACAGCGGCCTGACGTGGCTTTGTACTTTGGGAGGAGACGCGAGGCGATCGCCAAGGGAGTTTTGATCGATAAACTAATAGGTAGTGGTACTGTACTTCTTGGAATCTCAAAATGTTTCAGCAAATGCAGCTGCATAAACACGCCCCAGAAAATATGTTGCCCCGATCGGTCAGGCGATGAAACGTTTTTTGCGGTTTTTTTTATTTCTGAATCACCGAACGCTGTATTGGACGATCCGCCAGGCGTTACGACGGCGACTGTTGGGGCTTTCGGCGGAGATTGCCTTTAACGTCATGCTGTCCTTGTTCCCGACGATTATTATGGCGTTGACGGCCCTGGGCTTATTCACGGCCACCCTCGATAACCAGACCATTCTACAGTTGGCGAGCTATTACGAAGATGTGATGCCGGTGTCGGTATGGACGCTCCTACGGGAGTTCGCGGCAGAAATTAGCAAAACTCCCAGTAGAAGTTTATTTTCGGTTAGTTTTATCGCGACGATCTGGGTCTCGTCCGGGGCGCTGAGTGCGGCAATGAATGCCCTCGATCAAATCCACGAAATCCCCCCGGAACAACGGCGTCCTTTCTGGAAAGCAAAGTTGATGTCGATTTTTATTACCCTGGGGGCGATCGCCCTTTTGATTTTTGCCTCATTTCTGGTGCTGGTGGGCGATAGCGTCATTAAAGTCGGGCTCGATTTAATTGTGCGCTTACCTGTAGATACGACGGGGGTCAATGTCCTGGTCACCCTCTGGCGGCTATTGAGTTTCCCGTTAGCGTTGGGGTTAGGGACGGGCATTATTGCGATGGTGATTAACATTCTGACGAGTCCCCCCGATCGGCGTCATCCGCTACGCAAACTCAAACAGATGTCCTTTGGTTTAGTGATCGCCCTCATTGCCTTTTTCGCCCTGTGTTTTTCGATTCTCTTTATCCAAAATCTGATTGTCGATATGGAGATCAACTATGATCTGGCAAATCTGTTGGTCATTCTCTGGCGTTTTCTGAGCCTGCCCGTCGCCTTGGCGATCGTTTCCATTGCCTTTGCTTTTATCTACAGCATGGGTTCTAGTCGCCTGATTAAAGGTATGCCCATTTTGCCCGGTGCCGTTCTGGGAGCTGTTTCCTGGGCGATTATCTCTTCTCTATTTCGCCTCTATGTTGCCAACTTTGGCCAATATAACCGTGTCTATGGGGCTGTGGGGACGGCGATTATTCTGATGCTTTGGCTCCAACTCAGCGCCCTGGTGATGCTCCTAGGGGATCAGCTTAATGTCGTTGTCGGCGAAGCAATGCTTGCAGATGCCCTCAAACGCGGCGATCACCAACTCAACAAAAATCCCCCACTGCCAGAAGAAGCACCAGGGGAAATTTAATTAGCTTTTGAGGTTTAGGACGTCAGTACGCAAGAAAACTAGGCAACTGTTGCCGTGGCCAGTTCCTGTTTGAGAATATCTACCTTATCCAAACGTTCCCAGGGAAGATCTAAGTCTGTCCGACCAAAATGTCCATAGGCGGCCACATCCTGATAAAAACGCCCATTACGCTGACTCGGTAAATTGCGCAGATCGAAAGCCTGGATAATCCCCGCCGGACGCAGTTCAAAATGTTTTTGCACGACTTCGAGCAACCGATCCTCATCGACGCTGCAAGTACCAAAGGTCTCGATCATCACACTCACTGGACGAGCCACCCCAATCGCGTAGCTCACCTGCACCTCACATTTTTCCGCAAGGCCCGCTGCGACAATATTTTTCGCCACATAACGGCAAGCATAGGAAGCACTGCGGTCTACCTTAGTGGGATCTTTGCCGGAGAAAGCACCGCCCCCGTGACGAGAATAGCCACCGTAGGTATCGATAATAATCTTGCGGCCCGTAAGTCCAGAATCTCCCTGGGGGCCACCAATGACAAACTTACCAGTGGGATTTACCAGGAACTTCGTACTGTCACTTAAACCCACCGTTGCCCCGACAAAAACAGGTTTCATCACTTTTTCCAACAGATCCGCCTTGATCTTGGCCTGAATCTCCGTATTGTCTGTGAGTGCCCCAATGGTCTCTGTGTGTTGGGTCGAAATCAAAATCGTATCGATCCCCACGGGTTTGCCGTCCTCGTAGATCACCGTGACTTGGGTTTTACCGTCGGGGCCGAGGTAAGGCAGTTCACCGCTTTTGCGCACTTGGCTCAATTTCAGAGACAAACGATGGGCCAAACTAATGGGGAGAGGCATGAATTCGGGTGTCTCGTTGCAGGCATAGCCAAACATTAACCCCTGGTCTCCGGCACCAATTTCATCGAGTTGGTCGTCACTGAGTTTGTCCCGTTGCTCCTGGGCGCTGGTGACCCCCTGGGCGATGTCGGGGGATTGTTCATCCAGGGCAACCATCACAGAGCAGCTATTGGCAGAAAAGCCATTATCGGCATTGGTGTAGCCAATTTCTTTGATTTTCTGGCGAGCCACCTGGATAAAATTCACATTCGCTTGGGTTGTTAGTTCACCCGTAATCAGCACCAAACCGGTATTGGTCACAACCTCAGCAGCAACACGGCTACTGGGATCAGCAGCAAGTACGGCATCTAAAATTGCATCGGAGATTTGGTCACAAATTTTATCGGGATGTCCCTCGGTGACGGATTCGGAGGTAAAGAGATAACGACGAGACAATGTTGTATATCCTCTTGAGTTTAGAAAGTGGACAAGCGGGGTAGTGGCTTTTTATTTTATCTGGTTGAGTTCCTTTCTCTTTCAGAATTCGGGAGTTTCTGCTTGGCGATCGCCAATTTTCCTGACCGCTAGGTTAACCATGCCGCCGTTGGTGCCAGTGCCAAGCATGTTGCAAAATAGTTTCCAGGTCAGCATATTGGGGTTGCCAACCCAGAACTGTACGGGCTTTTTCACTGCTTCCCACGAGGCTGGGGGGATCACCGGGGCGACGGTCGGTGGCGATCGCCTTGATCTCTTTGGCGGTAATTTTGCGGGCGGCCTCAATTACCTCTTTAACCGAAAAACCGTTGCCATTGCCGAGGTTAAAGGCATTGGTTGCCCCGCCTTGCAGTAAATATTCCAGACCTAAAACATGGGCATCGGCGAGGTCACTCACATGGATATAATCCCGGACGCAAGTGCCGTCGGGGGTAGGATAATCGGTGCCAAAAATGGAAATATGCTCCCGTTGACCGAGGGCCGCAAAGAGCACCAGGGGGATCAAGTGGGTTTCGGGGTTGTGGTCTTCTCCTAGGTGACCATTGGGATCAGCTCCCGCTGCGTTGAAATAACGGAACATCACCGACCGCAAGCCATAGGCCCGGTCAAAATCCCAGAGCATTTTTTCCACCATCAGCTTGCTCATGCCGTAGGGGTTGATTGGGTTTTGGGGATGAGCTTCAGGGATGGGAATTTCGCTTGGTTCGCCGTAGGTGGCACAGGTAGAAGAAAAGACAAACTGCTTGACTCCCGCTGCGATCATCGCCTCCAGGAGTGTTAAAGTCCCGACCACGTTATTGCGATAGTATTTGGCGGGCGCTGTGACCGATTCCCCCACGTAGGCATAGGCGGCAAAGTGCATCACCGCATCGATTTTGTGGTCTGCAAATATTTGATCTAACAAAGGGCGATCGCCTGTGTCCCCAACGATCAGTTCCGCTTTGAGCACCGACGCCACTAAATCTCGATGACCATAGACCAAGTTATCTAGCACGATGACCCGATAACCGCGCCGTTGCAGACTCAATACCGCCTGGGAGCCAATGTAACCCGCTCCCCCCGTGACTAAAACTGTTTTGTCTGCCATGGCTGTCCCCCTGTTTCTCTTCTAAATGACCGCTAGAACATTCGTGCAATTAACTGGTTCGGCATCCAATCTTTTCTCAAATTCAGAAACTAGAATTTAGACACCTTCCCATGGAGCCAATTTACCAGGAGAGTCGGGCAATTTTTCATAAACCAACGCCAGGCCAAAATCCGAAAAATAGGCTTAGAAAATCGGGCAATGTATTTCGCCAAGCGATTGAGGGGACGGCGGCGGACTTTTTTGTTGATTAAATTCACCGAGCCAATGTCGTAGAGGCATTCTAAAACCAGTTTGACCGTGGTCTCTTCCCGCAAAAACATGGTTTCAATGAGCAGCAACATATCCTGGAGGCGTTTCTCTTCAAATTCTTGCTCCTGGACGGTTTTTGTGAGGGGGGCTGTAACCTCGGATTGGACAGTAATTGGGGCTTTGGACATGGGCAGATCACAATGGGCGCATTGAAAACATCATAGTGGGAGTTTAGGGGGCCTGTACAAATCAAAACTTTGGCCCACTGCGTGATATTCTGAGAGAAATTATTTCTGTTCCTTTTTTGCCAGCCACTGTCTATGTCTTCGCCTTCTTTTGATTCCGGACGGGAGCTTGATGCTCAGGACATCGTTACCCTCACCGATGCCATGGGGCGATCGCTAGATTGTTACGTTGAGAATGAAATTACCCAGGATGGCACTGAGTATTATTTCCTGATGCCAGTAGACCAGCCAGTGGTAATCCTCGCTTGGGACGAAGATGAAGCCGAGGAGAGCGATTTACCGGAAACGGAACTGGTTGAAGATCCAGAGGAACTTGCAGAAATTTTCCCCGATGCCAAGGCGGTACTGGCAGAACATGATTTAATCCTCCAGGATACAGCCCATGTGATGACCGTCCGTGGTGAGTTGCCCCCCCTGGAAGAGGATAAAATTCTCTCTTTAGAGATTGAAGATGATGACTTTGAAGACGAAGAGCTAGAGGCTGAAGAGTTACAGGAATTAGCGCGCTTCTACCACCTCGACCAACTGTATAGCATCTACACGCCCCTAGAGCCGATTCCCATTTTTGTGAAGGTGACTGAGGATGAAGAAATGGAGATCCTCGAACCTGGGGATCCGATGATCCAAAGTTTAGTTGATACGCTCCTGCTCCAAGATGCCGACTAATGCGCCCCCCAAAACGCAACCCTTAGCACAGCGCGAACGGGGCTTTCCTTGGTTTTCTGGGATCCTCGCCCTGACAGTAGCGATCGCCTTTTGGCAGAGTTGGGCCTGGTGGCGATGGGCGATCGCCCCTGGGGAAAATGCCGACCAGACGGTACAACTCGACATTCCGGTCGGTACAGGCGCAGCCCAAATTGGCGAAGATTTAACGGCTTTGGGTTTAATCCAATCGCCCAAGGCGTGGCAGATCTGGGTAAAGTGGCTCAGGCTCACGGATCGAGGCGGCAGTCTCAAGGCGGGCACCTATCAATTTCCGCCCAACCAAGATCTCCCGGCGATCGCCCAGCAAATTTGGTCGGGGGACGTGGTGCAGACGAGCGTGACGATCCCCGAAGGTTGGACGATCCAACAGATGGCAAATCGTTTTGAAGCTCTGGGGTTTTTTCCGGCCACGGAGTTTATTGCGGCGACTCAGACCATCCCCCGTGAGCAATTTCCCTGGTTGCCAGCAGATTTAACCTCCTTAGAAGGCTTTTTATTTCCCGACACCTATTTTCTCGATACCGCCCAGCCCAGCCCCCCAGCGATCATTGAGCAGATGTTGGGCCAATTTGAGGCGGTGGTCTTGCCCTTCTATGAGGCCGAAACGGTGCCTTTAGACTTATCCCTCACAGAATGGGTGACCCTAGCGAGCATTGTGGAAAAAGAAGCGGTGATCCCTGAAGAGCGACCTTTGATTGCCGGGGTATTTGTCAATCGCCTGGAACAGGGCATGCGCCTGGAAACAGATCCGACGGTGGAATATGGCCTCGGCATTCGCCAAACGAAGGAACAGCCCCTCACCCTTGAGCAGGTGCGCACCCCTAATCCCTACAACACTTATCTCAATGAAGGTTTACCACCAGGGGCGATCGCCTCACCGGGACTAGCCAGTTTTCGGGCCACCTCCAATCCTGAAGCGACGGACTTTTTATTTTTCGTGGCCAACTACGACGGCACCCATGTTTTCAGTGAAACCCTGGCAGAACATGAAGCCGCCACCCAACGGATCCGCGCCGCCATCGACGGTGAAACGGAATAGTTAAAAAAGCAATCGTGACGATGTCTAGCTTGGTGCCCCAGTTAACAGCCGACGGTTCCTATACGTTTTTCTCTGAGGAGTTTCAGGAGCATTTCCACTCCCAGGTGGGGGCCAAACGGGAGGCTAAGGAAAAATTTCTTCTGCCCTGTCGGATCGCCGAACTCGCCCAACAACCCCAACTCCGGCTTTTGGATGTTTGCTATGGCTTGGGTCATAATACCGCAGCAGCCCTCACGGAAATTTGGCGCGTTAATCCCCACTGTCAAGTCACCTTATTTGCCCTAGAAAAAGACCAGGCGATCGCCCTCGATAGCATTCAGCAAAATATCCTGGCGGCCTATCCCGAAACGGTGGTGTCTCTACTCTGGGAATTGAGCGAAAATCTTCAGGTCGAAACAGGCCGATTCAAAGCTCAATTGCTCACAGGAGATGCACGGCAAACGATCCAACGAGTGATTCAGGCCAATTTTCAGGCCGATGCCATCTTTCTTGATCCGTTTTCACCGCCAAAATGTCCCCAACTTTGGACGGTGGAATTTCTCAATTTAGTGGCCCAATGCCTTGCCTCCGACGGCTATTTGGCGACCTATTCCTGTGCGGCGGCGGTGCGGGTGGCCCTCCAGGCAGCAGGTTTAAAGCTCGGCAAAACCCCCGGTGTCGGTCGAAAGTCTCCCGGAACCCTAGCGCGGTTTATTCCTGAGAATCTGACGCCTTTGTCCCAACAGGAGCAGGAACATCTTCTCACCAATGCGGCGATCGCCTACCGCGATCCGACCCTCCAGGACGATGCAGCAACAATTTTGCAACGGCGACGGGACGAACAAAAATCTAGCCAGCGGGAATCCACAAGTCACTGGAAAAAACGTTGGTTAGCCCTCAATTCAACTGTGCCCGAAAACGATGCACACTCACCGACAACAAAATAATCGCAAACCCTAGCAATGCCAAAATATTCGGCCACAGGGAGTCAATCGCCACCCCTTTGAGAATCAAACTCCGGGCGATCGCCACATAATGGCGCAGCGGGTCAAACCACGAGAGAATCTGGAAAAATTTCGGCATACTCTCAATCGGGGCGATCGCCCCAGAAAGTTGGATAATTGGCGCATTAAAAAAGAATGACGTTAAGACCACCTGTTGCTGGGTGCGGGACAGAGTTGCCAGTAAAATTCCTAAACCGATACTCACAAAAACATACAGGCCAGAGAGGGCATAAAAAATCAAAAAATTGCCGCGAAAGGGCAAGTGAAAGATAAATTTTCCCATCGCCGATGCAATTAAAACATCCCCCATTAAAAGGATAAATAAGGGAATGATTTTTGCCAGAAGAATTTCCCAGCCTGATGCCGGAGTCATGAGTAATTGCTCTAGTGTTCCCACATCTTTTTCGCGAATGACAGTCACTGAAGAAATCAGAGAACCCGTTAATGTTAACACTAAACCAATCACTCCCGGCACAAAGAACCAACTACTAATCAAACCGGGATTATATAAAAAACGACTTTGGCTTTCGACGGGGGGCGTTTTAAATTCAGGATTTTTTTGGCGAGTATATTGATTCACAATTTGATTAATATAGCCATTTGTAATGCCTGCAGTATTGGCATCAACCCCATCAATAAAAACTTGTACTTCCGTTGAATTGCCTTGGTTTAAATCTCGACCAAGGTTGGGCGGAATAATTAATCCGGCGGTTAATTTACCATTCCGTACTTGCTCCTGTAACTGAGCTTCATTTTTAGGGATTGACTCAATTTGAAAGATGTCATTTTCCGTCAAGGCAAAAACAAATTCACGACTTTGGGCAGAATTAGCATAATCGATTAAACCTAAACTGAGGTGATCGACATTGGGACTGAGGGCTAAACCAAAAACTAATAATTGAATCGTCGGCGGAAAAATCAGGAGAAAAATAGATTGGCGATTTTTGAGGATTTGGCGAATTTCCTTGAGGGTTAATGCCCAGAAATGACCATCAAAAAAATCTTGTAGTAAATTAATTTTCATACATCAATATTTAGTCCGATATCTGCATATTTTCCATGATTTTTGTGGCAGCTTTAAACAGGATTAAACCAATAATCCCGACCACAATGGGTACATGCCAAATACTGTGCCAACCACTACCCCGCACAAAGGCATCACGGGTCAGTAAAATGTAATAGCGGGCGGGAATAATATTGGAGATTAATGATAAGGGAAAGGGAATATTTTCTAAGCGATAAATAAAGCCAGAGAGTAAAAATGAGGTCAAAAATCCGGCGATCGCCGTGCCTTGGACTGCGGCATTTTGGTTGCCGCCCCGTGCGCCGATAAATAACCCGAACGACACCGCCGCTGCGAGGTAAATGGCTGTGCCAATGATCAAGGGGAAGGGACTGGTTTGGAGGCGGATATGGAACAACGCAAAGGAGACGGTCATCACAACAAGGGTTTCGGCGATCGCCACCAGCCAGTACGCCAATCCTTTCCCTAACAGCCATTCCGTAGCACTGAGATCGGAGGCATACACCTGCACAGCGGTTCCCTGTTCCTTTTCCCGCACGACTGCAATAGCGGCAAGCATCGACGGAAACACCCAAAACACCACCCCAAAAATCCCCGGCACAATGTACAGGGCTTCCTCCCGACCGGGATTAAACCAAATGCGCACCCGCGCTTGAATTCCTTCGGGACGTTGGGCATTGGGCAGAGTTTGGATAAAAAAGTTGGTTACCGCCCGCACACTGTTTTGGATCACCCGCGCATTATTCACATCGGTGCCGTCGATCAGGGCTTGCACCTTGGCATTGCCCGCCGCTACATCTGCCGCAAAAGTCGGGGGAATGACGATGGTCGCCTTGGCTGTGCCCCGATCCAGTGAGGATAACGGCGAAGTTCCAGCGAGGGGCGTGGGAATAAATTGATTCGTGGCAAAGAGCCGTTCCACATAGCTGCGGCTCAGGGGCGAATTGTCGAAATCCTGAATGCTGAGGGGAATATTTTTGGTTTCTAACCGGATCGCATAGCCATAAATTAACAACATCCCCAAGGGCAGCACCAACGCTAAAGCCACCGTTAGGCGATCGCGGCTAAATTGCGCCAGTTCCTTTTTCGCTTGGGACAAAATTCGTTTGATGCTCATTATTTAACGTAGATCCTCCGCCCGTTGCACTGTGCCAATAAAGGAATCTTCGAGGGTAAAGGGAATGGGGCGCTGGCTATAAATTTCAATCCCTTCTTGCTGTAAGGTTTGCTGGACAAAATTTAAGTCTTGGGCGGGATGATCTAAAACGAGGTGCAGGCGATCGCCAAAAATCGACACCCGCCAATGGGCTAATTTTTCCTTGAGTAAATCCGAACTGTGCTGAATTTGGTTGGTACAAAGCTCGATCAATTGCCCTGGTTGTGCCGCCTTAATCTCCGTCGGGGAACCCTGCGCCACAATTTCCCCCGCCACCATAAACGCCATCCGATTACAATTTTCCGCCTCCTCTAAATAGTGAGTGGTGACAAGAATCGCCGTCCCCTGTCGCGCAAAATCCCGAATTAAGCGCCAAAACTGCCGTCGCGCCACCGGATCCACCCCCGAAGTCGGTTCATCAAGAAATAAAATATCCGGCTCGTGCATCACCGACGCGCCAAAGGCGACCCGCTGTTTCCAACCCCCCGGTAAACTGCCCGTTGTGATTTTTTCCCGACCGAGTAACCCACAGGTTTCCAACACCCACGCGATTTTTTCCCGTCGCAATTTTCGGGGAATACCGTACACGCCGCAATAAAATTCCAAATTTTGCTGAATACTCAGATCATCGTACAGGGTAAATTTTTGGCTCATGTACCCAAGGCGCGATCGCACCTCAGACCGATGCAAATTTTCGCTTTCGCCCGCTAACTGTATCAGTCCTGCTGTCGGTGGCAAGAGACCGCAGATCATTTTAATCGTGGTAGTTTTGCCTGCGCCGTTTGCGCCGAGGAGTCCATAAATTTCGCCGTAGTGGACATCGAAGGTGACATTTTTTACCGCCTGAAATTCGCCAAAGGTTTTTTGCAGTTGTTGGGCAGAAATGGCGAGTTTTGGGGCTTTTGGGTTGGCATTTCCCCGTTTGCGGTAATAGGGGAAGGATTTATACACCGGATCTGCTCCTTGCTGCCGCAGGTGGTTTACAAAGACATTTTCGAGGGTCGGTTCATTCGCTTCTAAACTATGTAGAGTGATATTGTCTTGGGCTAAGGTTTGGGTGATGTCCCGCTGGGCTTGAGTAACATCAGGGGTCAAAATATCGAGGCGATCGCCAAAGGATTGCACATCGATCACCGTTTCCGGCGCTTGGTTGCGTAACAATTTTTCCGCTGCGGTTAAGGGAGTCGCCCGCAATTCCAAGCGATGTAACCCTAAATTTCGTTGCAATTCCCCCAGTGTGCCAAGCTGCTGAATTTCCCCCTCATAAATCAGGGCGAGGCGATGACAGCGTTCCGCCTCATCCAGATAGGGCGTTGCCGTTACAATCGTCACCCCCTGGGCCGCAATCCCCGCCAGCAAATCCCAAAACTCCCGCCGCGACACCGGATCAACCCCCGTCGTCGGCTCATCGAGCAACAAAATTTTCGGCTGGGCAATCAACGCACAACATAACGCCAGCTTCTGTTTCATCCCCCCCGACAACTGCCGCGCCAACCGATCTGGAAACTGATCCAAATTCATCAATTTCAGTAGATGCCGATGGCGATCGCCAAATATCCGCTCTGGCACATTCCGTAAGCCTGCCACATAGCGCAAATTTTCCAGAATACTCAGATCCAAATACAGTGAAAACGTTTGCGTTAAATAGCCCACATCCAAGCGGGACTCCTGTGGTGTTTTGCCGAGCATGGCCACCGTTCCCGCCGTGGCCCCCATCACCCCCGCCAAAATCTGAAAAGTACTCGTTTTCCCGGCCCCATCCGGCCCAATCAGCCCAAAAATTTCCCCTGCCTTAACCGAAAAATCAATGCCCCGCACCGCCCGCACCGCGCCATAGTCTTTCCGCAGTCCCGCCACCTGAATCGTCGTTTCCCCGTAGCGTAACCCGTTGCTAAAAGTTGAATGATTGCTCGTCGCTGTCATCATCGCTATCGCTGCACATTTTGGGTCGCATCCGTCAAAATCGTCGCATCCGCAGGCATTCCCGGTTTCGCAAAACCCGCTTCATTTTCAATCTGCAATTTCAACCCAAACACCTGGGTTACCCGATCATCCCGAAAATAAATATTCTCCGGCGTAAAGGAAGCCTCCGTATCAATTGCCGCCACCGTTGCCCGTAAAGGTTCCTCCGGCGCAGAATCTAAAAACACCGCTGCCGCCTGCCCAATTTGAATCGCCCCCACCTCTTTTTCAGGAATAAAGCCCCGTAGATACACATCCCCCAAATTCACTAGGGTTAACAGGGTTTTTCCCGTTGCCACCACTTCCCCCGGTTCGGCGGTGCGCGTTAACACCACCCCATCGATGGGACTGACCAATTCTAAATCCTGGAGTTTCGCGGCAATTTCGTTGTAATTGGCTTGGGCATTTTGCACTTGGGCTTGGGCGGCATTGAGTTGGGTTTGGGCTTGGGCGAGTTGGGTTTGCAACCGTTGCACCTGTACAGCACGAATATCTGGATTGAACTGGCTGGCTTGGGTTTGGGTGAGATTTCCTTCGGCGGTTTTCACCTGTTCAGCGGCGGCAGCCACCACGGCACGGCGGGCATCGAGGTTTTCCTTCGTCGATAAATATTGGGTTTGGGCCTGTTCTAAGCGCTGCTTGGACACCACACCGGATGCGTACAATTCCTGAAAGCGATCGCCATCGGCTTTGGCAAGGGCGAGTTCAGCTTCGAGTTGTTTCACCTGAGCTTGGGCTTGGGCGAGTTGGGCTTTCGCAGCGGCAACATTGGCTTGGGCGGCATTCACCCGTCCGACGGTGTCGTCCTGGGCTTGCTGTTGGGTGAGTTGGGCTTCGGTGATCTGATTTTCGATGACGGCGATTTGCAGTTGGGCTTGGTTCACCTGTTGCTGGGCGGCGTTAATCCGAGCCTGTGCGCCATCAAGGGATGCTTGTAATTCTGCACTGTCGAGGGTGACGAGGACTTGCCCTTGTGTGACAGTATCTCCTTCCCGCACGGCGATCGCCTCTATTTTCCCGCCTACCTTGGCGCTAATATCCGTTTCATAGCCTTCAATTCTGCCACTGAGTTCGATGCCTTGGGTGGGTTCCGGACGGAGGAAATAATTTACAAGACCAACGCCCAATCCCCCCACCAGCACGATGGGCAGCGCAATTTTAAAAAATTTTGGAATGCCTTTGTTTTGGGTCGTTGTGGCGGCAGTCATCACATTTCTAGGAGATTTTCGTCGTTAATCTAACTACCTTTCATTATGGAAGGGATACGCCGGGGGATGGCTCAGCACGTAGTATTTCGACAAATTGCCATCGCTGATAAGGTTTATCTATTTTTGGCGACACCCGGCAAAATTCCAGGGAAAATGGTGGGCAACTTCAGGCGATCGCCCATGGCCAATCTCAAAATCCCGCAGCAAGAGTATTGCCCCTACGCCCAATATTGGGAACCGAAATCGACCCCAGAAGGTTATGTGCTCTCAGCAGAATCTCCCCAATCGAGAAGCTGGGCCGCGATGGGCTGTGCGGGTCTTTTTATTACGGTGTGGCTGGGGATTTGGTGCGGGGTTTCTTTTACGATGTTTGCGATCGCCTTAGTACAGATCTTCCAAGGCCCGACATTAGGATCCATATTTATGTTGCTGTTCCTAATTCCCTTTGTGGCCATTGGTGTGGGCGGACTGATTTGGGTCGGGCGACTCCTCTACCAAAAATATCGAATCAAAACTGGGGTACTGATTTTACCAACCTATCCACTCTACGCTGGGGAAACCTATCGGGTGCGCTATCGGCGCCCCTTGCGTAACGGGCAAACAACCCAAACCGCCCTTTTATCTGCCACTTGGCTGCATTATGAATGGGTGCAATATTATCGCGGCACAGACCTCGAAACCGTGACCCACGGGCTTTCAACCCAGGCTTGCTTGGAACGCGCCATTGGTCGGGGAGTCAAGCAACTGGAATACACAATCGATCTGACTATTCCCGCCGATGCCAAGCCGAGCATCTACGCGCCGCCCCACAATCAACTGCGCTGGGAACTTCAGGTGCGTTGTCATTTGCCCCAGGTTGTGCGGGATACATCTTTTTTTAAGTTAAGGGTGGTGAGTAGACCATGACAACGCTGAAAACGCCCATTACGCTACATCTCGACCGTGATGCAGTCAGTTTGGGAGAGAGATTATCGGGTGATTTTGTCTGGCGGTCAGAAAATCCAGACCGTTGCCCGAAAAAAGCGACGGTTTCTATTCTGTGGTCAACGGAAGGCCGAGGCAAAGGCGATCGCCACCGGGTCAGTTCCCAAATCCTTGACCCAAATATGGTGCTGAATCTCATGGGGCGAAACCATCCTTTTGCGTTTGAGATTCCGTTGGATGCCCCCATTTCCTACGATGGCTTTTTATTTCGGTTGATCTGGTCTGTGGAAGTACGGATCACGTTTCCAGGCTTGTTTAGCGACAAAGATACAGCGGTAGCTTCTTTTCAGGTATTAGCTTAGCCATGGCGACAAATCCTTACCAGGCCATCGGTTTACGGCACAATCCCTTTATTGGCACGGAACAACTGGCGCAAAACATCACTTTTTGGCTGGATCGCGGTTATTCTGAAGCACCCTTACCAGGGAGAAATCAGTTTGTGCAAATCCTGGGGGAAAAGGGTTTCGGGAAAACGGCCCATCTGCACCATTGGCGATCGCAGACGGGGGGAAGTTATTGCTATGTGCCGCCCAATTATCTCCAGCGTTGGCAGTGGCTAAAAACGGGGGCGATCGCCTATTGGGACGAAGTAGATCGCCTGCCCCTAGGGTTATTTCTGGGGGGACTGCTCCGGGTGCGTTTCCGGCGGGGGACGGTGGTGGTTGGTAGCCATGTGGATATTAGTTTTTGGGCGAAACTGGTGGGGCTGAAAACAACAACGATTCAGCTGCCGCCCCTCGACATACCCACTTTGCAAGCTTGGGCCGCGTTCAAAATTGCGGCAACCACCATCCCGGATCAGACTTGCCCTTTAATCCTTCCCCCAGAAAAGGCAGCGGAAATTGTGACCCAATCCCAGGGATCTTGGCGACGGGCCGCAGATTATCTCCACATCTGGGTGGCGGCGATCGCCTTTTCAAATTCACAACAAAATTGACTCAACTGTAATGGAAAAAAATTCAAGTCATCTTGTCGAGCCACTGCATCAGTAATTTGTTTGATTCACTACAAAAGTGCAGATATTCACCATCAGTTCTGTTTTTTTAAGTGGAGAAAAACCAATGACTATTTCTTTCAAAGCCCTTTCTTTCGCAACCCTCGGTACCCTTTCTTTAACTACTGGCTTCATGCTCAACGCAGTGAATGCTTCACCATTGCCCCGATCCAAGCCCCTGACTCAAATTAGTCAATCTAGACAATCCCAAACCTTTGATCTGCGACCGATTCCCGCCCAAAATATTTTTCAACCCCAGTTCGATCTGGCTGCTCCCGTTTCTCTCGTTGGTCGTTGGCAGGGGAATATGGGCAGTGTTGGCGATGATGTTTTAACTAACTTTGATGTGACGTTGTCCCCTGGGGGCAATGGTTCCTGGAAGCTTTACGGTGGCCAGGGTGTGATGCAACAAGGAACCGCTTCGGCTTCACTTCAAGGGAGTAATGTCACCATTCAGCTCAATGGTTTTTCTGGGCAAACTGTCGTCCTCGAAGGCACCCTCCAAAATGGCAGTACGAAGATTTCCGGTAAACTAGCGGGCTATCCCAATAGCTTCTTCAATCTTCAAAAGTAAGACTAAGACAATGTACAAATGATGCAAAATTTGGCAGCAGCACTGAAATTATCCCGCAAGATAATGGCAGTGCTGATTATTTTGTTGGCGATCGCCTCAATGTATGTATAGAGCATTACCCTCCTTTACCAATAGCTTCATGTGGTAGGCAGAAATGGGTTAAACACAGGCACTTCCGCTTTCTCAAAATCTTCTACTCTGAGATCACGTTTGTATCCAGTAACCAGCCCTTCATAGCTCCACTTCTCTAACGGGACTCTGAACACCCGACGACTCAAAATCCAGGCTATTCAAAGGGGATTGAGAGAGTAGTTCGTGAATATTGGGTTGTTTCAATAAAGGTAAAAGTTTAGCGAATTGATCCGCAGCGAGGATAACAACTGCATCTTTTCCTCGTACTGTGACCAGTTGTGGATCAGCATCCTGCGCTAGACGCACCACCTCACTAAACCGGGCTTTGGCCTCTTCTAATTTCCAAGTCTGAAGATTCTCTAAACTGTGGGCTGCCGCATCGCCAGAAGAAACCGAAAATGAAGTCATTTTTCTTACCTGACTATATCTAGTTAGATACTAACCTAGAGGCGATCGCCTTGTAGATTGCACCTAAGGGATCTACAAAAATCTCCGGAAAAATAGGGAATCAATTTTCACTTTGGAAATTACAGGGACTATCCCCGTTAGTTTACGGGGAAAGTTTTAACGGAACGATGGCTTCCTGCCACAATGGAAAGGTTTCTGTGCGATCACCACTGATGATTCTTTGCCTGAATCCCACTTGTTCCCAACCCCGTAACCCTGATCAGGGGAAATTTTGCATGGCCTGTGGTCAACCCCTGGTGTTAGGCGATCGCTATATAGTCCGGCAAGTGCTGCACCAGGGGACAAAGGGGCGCACTCTCTTGGGCATTGACCGGGGCACTTTTCCTGAGAGTTATTGCATTCTTAAGCAAGTTTTTCTGACCCAGAGCGTGCAGGCCCAGCAGTTTGTGGAAACGTTCCAGGAGAATGCGGCGCGGTTAAAAACGTTAGGCGATCGCCCGGAATTTCCGACGGTTTTAGGGCTATTTTTACCGGAACATTGGCATCAAATCACGATTCCACCGACCCTTGTGTTTGAAAAAATTGCTGGGGAAAGTTTACGGCAGCGGCTCGATCTTATGGGGCCATTCTCCGAGGCAAAATTACGGGAGTTTCTCCAAGACATTCTCCCCTTGGTACAACTCATTCATGATCATGGGCTAATTCATCGAGATCTGAATCCGGATAATCTTCTATTTACCCCAGCACAGCATTGGGCGATCGTCGATTTTACGGCGGCAAAGGTAACCTCAAAAATGGCCAGCGCAGAACCCGGCACCCTAATCGGTTCGGGGATTTACACCGCCCCAGAGCAACTGCGGGGTCAAAGTTATCCTGGCAGCGATCTTTACAGCCTGGGGGTGATCTGCCTGGAACTGCTCACCTCAATTCATCCCTTTGATCTCTACAGTGTGCGCGAAAATCGCTGGGTCTGGCGGGATTATCTCACCACACCGATTAGCAATAATCTGGGCCACTTACTGGATCAAATGCTGGCTGAAGCCGTTGGCGATCGCCCCCAATCTGCCCAGGCGATCCTCGATCAACTTTTCCCAACCGCCAGACCAGTCACCCCAAAACCGATACCGCGAGTTGCCCCCGAACCGCCTCAAATTATTTCCCTAATTGAACCCAGCCCCGTGCCCCAATGGTATTGTTTTCGCACTTTTACGGTCCACCACGCCTACATTACCGCTTTGCAGTTTGCCCCGGATAGTCAGTTCCTTGCCAGTGCTGCCGCGGATCAAACGATTCGCCTCTGGGATCTAGACCGCCGTCGGGAAGTTCGTTGTTTGCGGGGGCACCGGGGAATTATTTCTGGGTTGGCCTTTTGGGGCGATCGCCTCATTTCTGGCAGTTGGGACTACACCATTCGCCTCTGGAATTGGCAACAGGGAGAACAGACCGCTTGTCTCCAGGGAAGATCGACTTGGATTCAGGGGCTTGCTTGCTGGGAAAAAACAGGGCAATTAGCCACTTTGGGGGCCGATCAAGAAATTGTTGTCTGGGATTTAACGACACAAAAAATTCTCTACACTTTTACCGTATCGGGTGCTCAACTGATCCGAGCATCCCAGGCGAAAAACCAGCTCTGGCTCGCCCAGGGAAATGGTTTAACTTGCTATGAACAAGGCCAGTCTGTTCAAACTCTCCCGGAACATCAAGGGGAAATTCTTGATTTTCAAGTGAGTGCCGATGGTCAATTTTTAATCAGTATCGCCACGGATCAGACCCTCAAAATTTGGCCCCTCGCTTCTGATTACACACCCAAAATTCTCCGGCCAGTCATTCCTTTTACCCAATTGGCGATCGCCCCAAACCAGCGCTTTTTTGCCGGCGGCGATCGCCAAGGAAACCTTTCCCTCTGGCAACTGGGTCAGGAGCAACCCTTTGTGCAACTGGCCGCCCATACTGCCGAAATTAAGGCGATCGCCATTGCCCCAGACAGTCAAGTTATTGCCACTGCCGCCGCCGATAAAACCATTAAACTCTGGCGATTCGGGATACAATGACCACCGAGCAAAAACAAGAATTTAAAACATAAAGCCCCATGCTACGAGCCGGAATCGTCGGACTGCCCAACGTTGGAAAATCCACCCTTTTTAATGCCCTCTGTGAAAATGCCAAAGCAGACGCGGCTAACTTTCCTTTTTGTACCATCGAGCCCAATGTGGGGGTGGTGGCGGTTCCCGATGGGCGTCTTGATGTCCTCGCCGACATTTCCAAATCCGCCAAAATTGTCCCCACCCGCATCGAATTTGTCGATATCGCTGGCTTGGTAAAAGGGGCGAGCCAAGGGGAAGGTTTGGGCAATCAGTTCCTCGCTAATATCCGTGAAGTGGATGCGATCGTCCATGTGGTGCGCTGTTTCGACGACGATGACATTATCCATGTGTCCGGTTCCGTTGATCCGATCCGCGACATTGAAGTGATTAGCCTAGAGTTGATCCTCGCCGATTTGGCCCAAGTGGAAAAACGTCTCGACCGCGCCCGCAAACAAGCCAAGAGCCGCGCTAAGGAAGCTCTGTTGGAAGTGGCCGTTTTAGAAAAGATTTTGCCCGTCCTCGAAGATGCTCGTCCAGCCCGGGAAGTGGAACTAGATGAAGAGGAAGAACTGGCGATTAAAGCCCTTGGTTTGCTGACCCGCAAGCCTGTAATCTATGCGACCAACGTTTCCGAAGAAGATCTCGCCGACGGTAATGCTTGGGTAGAACAGGTCAGGGAGTTAGCCCAGCAGGAAAATGCCCAGGTGGTCGTGGTTTCGGCCCAAGTAGAAGCAGAATTAGTGGAATTAGACGCCGCTGAAAAGAAAGATTTCTTGGAATCTCTCGGCGTAGAAGAAGGAGGTTTGCAATCTCTCATTCGCGCCACCTATGAACTGTTGGGTTTACGAACCTATTTCACCACTGGCCCAGAAGAAACCCGTGCTTGGACAATCCATGTGGGAATGAAAGCGCCCCAGGCCGCCGGGGTAATTCACACAGACTTTGAACGGGGCTTTATCCGGGCGGAAACGGTGGCCTATCAAGATTTGGTGGATTGTGGGGCAATGCCTGCGGCCAAGGAAAAGGGCCTAGTGCGTGCGGAAGGAAAAGAATACTTAGTCCAGGAAGGGGATGTGATGTTGTTCCGGTTTAATGTCTAGGGCAATGGTCAAGATTTGGGGAAAAGTGCTTGTTCTGGGTTTATTGATTTGGTTTTTGGGGTGGAGTCCGGTTTGGGCTGAATCCCT
The DNA here is from genome assembly GCF_963876085.1 of Synechococcus sp. BDU 130192. Taxonomy (NCBI): domain Bacteria; kingdom Bacillati; phylum Cyanobacteriota; class Cyanophyceae; order Synechococcales; family Synechococcaceae; genus Synechococcus; species Synechococcus sp. BDU 130192. Next base: position 91,512 of record NZ_CAWNNO010000033.1, read on the forward strand.
AGGCGATCGCCTTGAGCGTTATCCCCAGTGGCAGGATCTACCAAGCTTGAATCCGGTGCAAACTGGAGAAGATCTGATTTATCCTGATTGGTTTGCGGGCACCTGGCAGGTCGCGAGTACCCTGATCGACCAGGTGGCTCCCCTCGCGCCGGATTTAGTGACACCTGGCTTTGCCGCTAACGAAACATTAATTGGTCAGCCTTTTCTGTTTCGGGTTCGGTTTCAACTCCAGACGAACTTTTTGGTAAAACCTTTATCTTTACCGAGGCAGACTGCGGCGGCGATTGTGGCAGACCGGGCATTTAATGGTGCTGAAATCGCCCAGGCGTATCTAGGCGAAAAAACGGTACAAAAAGTAGAAGTCGATCCCCAGAATCCTAACCGCCAGTTAACGATTTTAAAAGGCGATCGCCGCCTCATTTCCACTGTCACAGGCCGCGCCCAAGCTCAACCTAAACCCGACCAGTTTTTCAGTAGTGAACTCACCCAACAGCAATTTCAAAGTAGCGAGCAAATCTACCTGAATCGCGTTGAAACAACGACGGATTATCAACAGCTTGACTCCGATCATGTTACAGCCAATCAAGTAACTGCGATTTATTTGTCTCCCAGTGATCCAGACTTTTTCCAGGCCCAAAATAAACCTGTAGCCCTTTACCATTACCATTTAGATTTAACGAAAATTTCTGAATAAATCAGGAATTTTAAACACGTTTCAGAACGATTTTTAATACAAAGCTAATCTTTTAAAAATTAAGGTGAATCATGAAAATTCTTGGCACAACAAAACTCCTCGGTGTGATTGGGGATCCGGTTAAACATTCCTTCTCGCCGATCATGCAGAATGCGGCGATCGCCGAACTGGAAGTGGATTATGTTTATCTCGCGTTCCCGGTGGCGGCGGCGGCTCTAAAAGCGGCCCTGGATGGGTTTTGGGCGATTGATCTCCAAGGATTTAGCATCACCATTCCCCACAAACAGGCGATTATGGCGCACCTAGAGGCGATCGCCCCGGAGGCTGAACTGGTGGGCGCGGTGAATACCGTTTGGCGCACGGCAACGGGTTGGCAGGGGACAAATACTGATGTGGCGGGCTTTGTGGCTCCTTTGCAGGCGTTGGAACGGGACTGGTCGAACGTGACCCCGGTGATCCTCGGCAATGGCGGTGCAGCCCGGGCAGTGGTGGTCGGTTGTCATCAACTGGGTTGTCCGCAGATTCATGTGTTGGGGCGTGATCCCGAAAAATTGGCGCAATTTAGCGAAAGTTGGCAAAATACGCCCCTGGCGGGCAAGGTACAAACCCATCTTTGGGGCGATCGCCAACGGCTAATTCCCCAGGCCCAACTGCTGGTCAATGCCACCCCCATCGGCATGTTTCCCAAGGTCGATGCGTCCCCAGTCAGTGACGAATTGATGGCCAATCTTCCCCCAGGGGCGATCGCCTACGATTTAATTTATACACCTTCTCCTACCCAGTTTCTTAAACAAGCCCAGACCCAGGGCGCAGCAATTATTGACGGCAGTGAGATGCTCGTCCAGCAAGGGGCGATCGCCCTAGAAAAATGGCTCGGCCAACCGGTACCTGTCGATACCATGCGTCAAGCGTTACTTAATCATCTCGCTCGGTAAAATCAGAACCGGACAGATCTATCGGTTCCTCGATCAAAACTGCGTATGATAAAAGCATCTCCCTTGGCTAGGCCAGGGCCAACTCTCCCACTCTTCCTCGCCAGGCGCTCACAAAAGATAAATTCCCATGGGCCTATACAAAAGAGTCTATAGAATCCAGAGCATCAGTCCTTCTGACCTCGTGCTCAAACAAGGCATTGATAAAAACACAGCGATAATCCTTGCCTTCGTGCCAACCCTCGCGATTATTTTATGGCCAATTTCTGATTTTTTGGGCTATCGCTATGCCGTTTATCTTGTGGGGTTGTTTATCTATACTTTTATCTTTTTTCCCTTTTATCTGATGCCCTACGCTCGCTATCTAAAAGTAGATGCCGATGCGAACCAAATTATTTATTTAGAAGCCTATTTAATTCAACTCTTTAAGCGGGGCCGCCCTTGGTTTCAATTCTTGCCCCAACCCAAGGTTTACGCCCTCAAAATTCCCCAACTCAAAGCACTCCACGTTACTCAATATGACACCCTGCGTTTCTTGGGCAAAGGAGAAAAAATTCTCTTTCCAGATTTTAAATTCGATAATATCTACGAATTAACGCGTACAGTGGTGCGAATTTTTCCCCTCCTGGAAGCGGAAGTTTGGGTCAACCCTTGGGAAGGGAATTATGGCAATCCCTACACCTACCTCCGCCGTAAACTAAAAGGGGCAAATATCATGTTTTTAACGGGCAGTTCTGGCTCAGAGCTGTTGGGTGATGATGAGCAACTGTGAACGACAAGCTTTTATTTCCGCAGGTGAGAAGGCAATTCGATGTGGGGAATAATTTCCCGCAAATCATCAAAGGACACCAGACCAAAATTCAAAATGGTCGGTAAAGGTAAGTGACAATCAATGAGGGTAGTACGGATGCGTTCCTTGGCCTTACCGCCATCGATAATGAGTGAAACTTGTTGCCCAAAAAAGGCTTCAGCGGTTTTTGCATCATTTGCACGCATCTCACTCCCTAAACTTGCGGTGCCAGCGGCAATGGGAAAAGGAGCTTGGGCGGCGAGGTCGTAGATAAATTGGTCAGGACAGGACACAAAAACCTCACTATGACCAGCAGTTACCCCTTCGGCCAAGTTGTTGCGGTGGGGAAGAATGACGCTAATGGGATAGGGAAATTGATTGACGAGGGTTTGGGCTTCAGCACTGAGAATGCCGTATTCAGGTACTTTTGGGGGCGTTAAAAGAAGGGTCAGGGGCTTGCGGGGCTCCCAGCCTTTGAGTTCGTGGATCTGATTGGTCGCCTGGGGATTTAGGGCATTGGCAATGAGCAGATACACCACGTCGGTATGGATCACGACGACCTGCCCACGGTCTAGTTGTTCGATGATGGGGGCGATCGCCTGGGGAGATTTGGGCAAAAATGTTGCCATAGTAATTGCACCTAGCTATTTTTTCCATCCTAAGTGATGCAATTGCTGCATGATGCGTTTCTCGCATTAAAATATTTGATTTTTTGCATATCTAATCTAAATGGCAGCGAGGCTCGCCCTTTCTCAAGGCCAATGAACTGCTGGCAATATTCTTTCCTATGGCGAAGATTCCAGCGGTATCGAGGACTTGCCCTGGCTCAAAATGCCATATTTCGGCGCAAAAAACATCGCCAACACAAAGACAAGCGTCAGTAAAACCACGATCGCCCCCCCCGTCGAAACATCAAAGTGATAGCTCAAATAGGTGCCGAAAACACAGGAAAAAATGCTGCTCGCCGCGGAAATCCACAGCATATGGTCGAAGCGGTCTGTCAGTAGATAGGCGATGGAGCCTGGGGTCACGAGCATCGCAATGACGAGAATAATGCCTGCCGTTTGCAGGGCCGTCACGATGGTCAACGCCAGCACAGACAAAAGCGTGTAATACATCAGTCGAGTATTTAGGCCGATGGCTTTAGCGTGATTTGGGTCAAAGCAAAAGAGTAACAGATCCTTCCGTTGAATGAGGATCACTACCAAGGTTAGGGTGCCGGCGATCAAGGTTTGCACAATATCACTGTTGGAGATCCCAAGAACGTTGCCAAACAGAATATGGAAAAGATCGATATTACTGGGGATTTTCGTAATTAAGACCAAGCCGGAGGCAAAGAACCCCGTGAAAATCACCCCGATGACAGCATCTTCTTTGAGCCTTGTTTTTGACTTTACATAACCAATGGCCACAGTTGCGCCAAAACCAAAGATGAAGGCGCCAATGGCAAAGGGAATATTTAGGGCATAGGCCACCACGACTCCTGGAACGACGGCATGGGAAACAGCATCCCCCATCAGTGACCAACCCTTGAGGGTGATATAGCAGGACAACACCGCACAGACGAGGCCGACAAAGGCACTTACCCAAATGGCTTTGACGAGAAATCCATACTGTAGGGGTTCAATAATCCAATTCACTAAGCTCATTGATCTACTTCTTCTAAACTGTTGGGCTGCTGTTGGTAATGGGAGGATAATTTTTCAAGACTAGCGACGGGTAACCCCCCAAAGGTCATCACGAGGTTTTCCTCTGTGAAGGTATCGGCGGTATAACCTTCGGCGAGGACGGTGCGATTCAGTAAGATAGTGCGATCGCAGAACGTTGAGATCGAAGCAAGATCGTGGGTCGAGATTAAAATCGTGTGCCCCTCATCCCGCAACTGCACCAACAGATCGATGATGCTTTTTTCTGTTTTGATATCAACTCCCGTAAAGGGTTCATCAAGCAAAATAATTTTGCCTTCCTGGGCCAAGGCCCGCGCGAGGAAAGCCCGTTTTTTTTGGCCGCCGGAGAGTTCGCCAATTTGACGGTGACGGAATTCCACCAGATCTACCCGCTCTAGACTTTCCATCACTAAACGACGGTCTTTTTGACTGGGAATCCGCAGCAGATTCATATAGCCATAGCGACCCATCATCACCACATCAAACACGCTCACGGGAAAGTTCCAATCCACTTCATCGGCTTGGGGAACATAGGCCATCAGTTGTTTTTTCTGGGCCTGCTGCACCGACTGACCCGCAATCGTGACACGCCCCTGGGTCGGTTTCAAAAACCCCATAATCGATTTAAACAGGGTTGATTTGCCACAACCATTGGGGCCAACCAGGGCAGTGATGGTGCCTGGTTTGACGTGACAACTGGTGTTGTAAAGGGCGAGGCGGGTGTTGCTGTAGGTGACGCTGATATTTTCAACGGCGATTTCTGGGATTGGGTAAGTCATCGCATTTTACCGGGGTAGTGGGTTTAGGAAAGTCTGATTAGAGCGGGTTTTCTCCTACTGGGCTGTTCCCGCGAGGAGGCCATTGGCGATCGTCCGCACATCATATTCGAGGAGATCTAAAAATGTTGGCACTGGGCCATCGGGGGTTGAGAGGGAATCAACATAAAGGTTCCCCCCAAAGCGGGCGCCCGTCGCCTTAGCCACTTCTTTTTGGCCTTCGTCGCTGACGGTACTCTCACAAAAGATGGTGGGGACATCGTTAGCTTCAACTTGGGTAATAACGCTCTGGACTTGCTTGGGGGTAAATTGTTGTTCGGCGTTGATGGGCCAAATGTAGATTTCTTCGAGGCCATAATCCTGGGCCAGGTAAGAAAATGCGCCTTCACAACTGACGAGGAACCGCTGTGCTGCGGGAACAAGGTTGAGATCGGCTTCAAATTCGGCGGCGATCGCCTCTAGTTCAGCACTATAGGCGGCAGCATTGGCGTTATAGGTTGCCGCATTGTCTGGATCGAGTGCCACAAACGCTTGACGGATATTTTCGACATAAACCAGGGCATTTTTTGGCGACATCCAAGCGTGGGGATTGGGCTTGTCGGTGTAGGGGCCTTCGGCGATGGGAATCGGTTCAATGCCTTCGGTCACAATGACGGCGGGGACATCGTTGAGATTGCCTAAAAATTGCTCAAACCACCGTTCTAAATTCATGCCGTTATAGAGCAATAAATCCGCATCCTGGGCCCGCACGAGATCACTGGGGGTGGGTTCGTAGCCGTGGATCTCGGCCCCAATTCTGGTGATGGATTCAACGATTAATTTATCACCCGCCACATTCTGGGCGATGTCGGCAATCACGGTGAATGTGGTTAAGACTTTTTTGCGCCCGTCTGTATTACTAACCGTTGTTTCGTTATTGGTCGAAACATCACTATCGACTGGCGGAGCCGCTTGCTGGGTACAACCTACTAACCAAATGCCGCAGACAATACCGACGAGGCCAAGGGTTTGCCGCGGTAAGTTTATCCGAATCATGAAACAATTATGAAAAGATCGTAGCCAGATTATCTCATTTTCTTTTCATATTTGCCAAGGTTGCCCTCCTAAAAACTGCTTTTGTAAAGTTTCTTTACTATTCGTTCTGTAGGTACTGCATCGTTAAGCTAGAGGAGTGGCCATAGTTGCCGATATCTAATGGGTCGTCGAAAAATTTATGTTGAATGTTGTATTTGCAATGGTTTCAGAACCCCAATTTCCCGTCGTTTCAGAGGTAGTACCGCCCTTAGCCCAGAGTTTGGAGTTGCCCCCAACTGCCGCGGGGAAAGCAGCTTATCAGTCGGGGGTTGAGTTCCATGAACTGGCTGATTTTGACCAAGCGATCGCCGCCTACCAAAGGGCGATCGCCGTTGATCCGAATTTTGTTGATCCCTACATCAATTTGAGCTTGATCTATATCAGTATGGGCCAGTTAGACGACGCAGAAGCGTTGTTGCAGACGGTGTTGTCATTGCCAGATCACCCGGAGGAACCTGCAAGTATCCATGCCCTCGCCCATTACAACCTGGGCATTATTTATAGTCGCCAAGGGGACTCAACCCAGGCGTTGGCTCAGGTGAATCAAGCCCTGGCGATCGCCCCAAATTTTGACCAAGCCCAAACTTTCTACCAACAGCTACAGACTGCGCCGGAGTAAGCCTTGTGATTTAGACCGGAATTTTTTCGAGGGTGGCTTGGATAACGGCGAGGGGAGCCTGGGCAAAATACTGCCTTTGAAATTGCTCTTCGAGGATTGCCTGTTTAAATTGGGCAAAGGCTTCTGGATCAGGAGTAACGGTCGTCTGCTGAAAACGCACTTGTTCCCCTTGAATTTCAGCGACAAAGCCGACATTCTTTAAAGCCTTTAGACCGAAATCTAAGGGGCGATCGCCGCAATGGAGTTTTGCTTTCAGGTCAGCCAGGGAAACCGTTTGATCCTGGGCCAGTACATATTTTGCAATGCCAATCAAAGTTTTAAAACACTGTTCCGGAGTACGGGAAGTTGGGGAAGCATAGTGGAGGGCCAGGGGTTTCCCCGTGGCGATCGCCTGTTGATAATTCCCATAAAGTTCCTGCCAAGTGACAGGGCAATCCCTTTGCAACACATACTGATCCAAAGCTTCCTGGGGGAGAGACTGATGCCGAAAGTCGAGTAATGTTTGTGGAGCCGATTCGGCGGTGATCTTTGCGGTCGGCGCTACAGCCAAGAGACGCACAAAATATTGATCCTGGGCCTGGGCCTCTTTGCGGTCTAGCTCAACCACCACGTCCAGCCCCGCCCCCTGGGTCAAATCGTCGGGATGGCCGCCCCACCAAATGCCACTAATTTGATCCGTTTCATCCCAAAGCTCAAAGTTTGTCTTGAAATAATTCAGTTTGCGATTAAATTTGTCCCGCAATTTGCTAAATCCAGTCACCGTCAGACCACAGTCTTTGATCAATAGTTTTGGTTTGGGATTCCCCATCCCAAAGGGTTCTAGGCATTCTAAAGATTGAAATAATGATTCCCCCAGGTCGGCGATCGCCACCACAAGATCAACGGTGATTTCTCCCTGATTCGTTTCAATGGAACTCCCCCACTGTTGCCGGGCCTGTTGATTAATGGCTGTTTTAAACATCGCCAAATTTTCGGGCCGTATACTCAAACCCGCCGCAAAGGGATGCCCGCCAAAGCGATGCAACAGGTGACTTTGGGCTTGCACCAAATCATACAAATCGATGCCGTGGGCGGAACGGGCGGATCCTTTCCAGAGGTCTTGCTCTGAGTCGTAGGTTAAAAGAATGGTCGGGCGGCCAAAGGTTTGGGCAATTTGGCTGGCTACCAATCCCAGCACGCCCCCCTGCCACTGGGCATCACACAGCACTAAAACGCTCGTGGTCGATAAATCTAGGGTTTCGATCTGGGCCTTGGCCTGCTGGACGACCTTTTGTTGAATCTCTTTACGACGGGCATTGGCGAGTTCTGTCTGTTGGGCGAGGTAACCGCAGCGGCCCCGTTCACGACTGGTGAGCAGTTCCACACAAAAACTAGCATCCCCATAGATACGACTCACGGCATTAATCCGTGGCCCAATGCCAAAGGAAATATCGGTCGGGCGATCGCCGGTTTTATGGCAATTGTCGAGGAGCGCTTTAATGCCTGGATGGACGACAGTTTTCGGGTTTGTTTGTTTTTGCAGGGCTTGGATCCCCACCTGGGCCAGATAGCGACAATCTCCTTTGAGGGCCACTAAATCTGCAATTAAACCAATCGCCACGAGGTCTAAAAGATCAGTAACCGGCGGCCTCGTCGGATCCGGTAGAGTTTCTGATAAGGCCTCAACTAATTTATAGGCCACGGCAACCCCAGACAGATGAAATAGGGGATGATTTTCAGCAAAATAACGGGGATTAATAATCGATAAAACGTCGGGTCTGGTTTCTGGTAAAGTGTGGTGATCAGTAATAATTAGGTCAATATCAAGGCTCTTGGCGTAGGCAATTTCTGTGAGGTTTGTGCTGCCGGTATCGCAGGTAATAATTAAACTTGCGCCCCAAGTTTTCAGGCGGTCAATGCCTGGATTATTTAAGCCGTGGGATTCCGTTAAACGATTAGGAATGTAATAGGTTAATTGGGTTTCTTGGGAAAAAAATTGTCCTAATCCTTCCCATAAAACACTTGTTGCGGTGACGCCATCGGCATCAAAATCTCCCCAGATTGCGATCTTTTCGCCCCGTTCTTTCGCTTGTATCAAGCGGTGAATCGCCCGTTTCATTTCTTGGCCAAAGGCAAAGGCAGAAGTTGGCGCGTAAGCCTCTGGGTTAAGGAAGCCAGCCAAGGTATTTTCATCATTAAAGCCCCTTTGCCACAGGAGTTGGGCTAAATGGCGATCGCCTTTGCCATCGGTCAGGATTTCGACCCGCCGAATAAAAGAGTCCGGCACCTCTGGTGTTGCTAAAACCTGCCAATTCACTTTAATGCTTTTTCCTCTGGGTTTAATAGCTTGACTGTTAGATTTTACTCAATAGCCAATTACGGCAAAATTATATTTTTATAATTTTCAAGCTTCGCTTAGATTGATTTCTTATAATTGAGCGATCGCCTCCTGGGCCTGCCAAGAAAACTGGTCGGCACGGCGAAACATTTCCTGGCCACTGTGGAGGTATTCTTCATTGTAATTGAGGGTAAACCATTCCAATTGCTCTAGCCCGTCACCCAGATGATTTAAGCAATAATATAAATCCCGTGCGGCCCGCGCCACATTAGCTGGATTTGGCAACGATTGAAATAATTTTTGGGCCTGGTCTAAAATGGCTTGGCAATCTTCTAAATAGGTTTGGAACGTTGCCATCAGATCATCATCAAAAGGGTCGGCTGCCAACTCATCAATTTGAGCTTCTAGGGGCTTAATAATCTTTAAAATTGCCTGGTTTAACGGTCGATAAATGTGCTGTAACCAAACATCTAAATCCGTTTCCATGGTTTGGCGGGGGCGCACCGTTGTCCCCTGGGCCGAGCGAATTCCGCGATAGTTTGCCGCATCCCGACTGAGATCATACTGCTTGCGCTGGTGGGCATCCCCCAAGATTTCGTAGGCATGGTTCAGGGCCACAATGCGATCGCCGTTGGCAGTTTGACTTTTATCGCAGGTGTCTGGGTGGTATTGCTTCGCGAGGCGACGATAGGCGTTTTTGATCTCCTGCTGGGTGGCCTTCGGAGAAATGTTGAGCACTTTGTAATAATCTGGCGTTGTCATACTCCGAAATTCGCTGAAAATTGCGAGAAATTGCGGCGAGATTACGAGCTATGCTAACCGAAATTGGCGGCTGTTTCAGGCGTTTTTTAAATTTTTGTGACCCCTAAATGTGGGTAAGCTAAGGTTGAAAATTTGAGGAATGCGATGAATTTAGATGTGATTGTCGAGTTGGCGATCGCCTTAGCCTTGGGGGTGATTATTGGCCTAGAACGGGGCTGGCGCAACCGGGCCGACGATGAGGGTTACGGCGATAGCGGCCTCCGCAATTTTTCAATTTGTGGCTTACTGGGGGGAATTGCCGCTTTACTGGCGCAAAGTTGGGGATTTGGTATTCTTGTCGGCATTTTCCTCGGTTTAGCGGGTTTGGTGGCCACCTCCTATGTTTTAACCGCGAAAAAATCCGGTGATTATGGCAGCACGACAGAATTGGCCTTAATGATCACCTTTTGTCTGGGAGCCTTGGCCTTGAGTGGCTTTACCCAAGAGGCGATCGCCGTGGCGGTGGTGGTGGCCTGGATCCTGGGGGCAAAACCGGAACTCACAAAAACCCTCAATTGGCTCCAGCGCCAGGAATTAATTGCAACCCTCCAACTACTGCTGATTGCGGTGGTCGTGTTACCCCTTCTGCCCAACCAAGCCATGGGACCTTGGAATGCTCTCAATCCACGGGCGATCGGTTGGCTGGTGCTCTTGATTGCGGGGATTTCCTACATCGGTTACTTTGCGATTCGCATTTTAGGTAGTCAAGTCGGGCTGATGTTAACGGGCTTTTTTGGGGGGATTGCTTCCTCCACTGCCTTGACGGTTTCCTTTTCTCGCATGGCCAAACAACAACCCAGCGAAACCATTTCCCTTGCGGCTGGCATTGTCCTCGCCAATGGCATTATGGCTCCTCGTTTGTTGTTGGTGATTGCTGTGGTCAGCCAAACTCTGGCCTACAAGTTAGCGGCTCCTTTATTAATTTTGGGTTTGATTCCTGTGATTGCCGCAGTGGCGATCGCCCGTTGGAAAACCCAACCCCAGGACAGACCCCCCGCCGAAGTGAGCGTGAATAATCCCGTTGAACTGGGTTCTGCACTCCAATACACCGCCCTCCTGGTGATCTTGTCGCTGTTGGTGCGGTGGGCCCAGGAAGAATTTGGCGAACAAGGTATTTATCTCCTCTCTGCCCTCTCTGGCTTTGCCGATGTCGATGCCGTGAGTTTATCCCTCGCCAACGCGGTACAAGATGATCTACCCGAAAAAGTTGCCATGTACGGCATTTGGTTAGCCGTAACAGCCAATACCCTTGTCAAAGTAGGCTTCACCCGGACGATTGGGAATCCCAAACTCGCCTATTGGTGTGGCAGCATTATGTTGAGTGGTTTAATTGCCGGTTTTTTGGTATTGTTAGCAGTCTGAGTGAAATATTTTTTCCCATCAAGATTCACGAGCCTTTTGAATACCCCCTTTGGAGGTGGTGTACGGGACTTTAATTAAAGAATCAGCTTTATTGGCTGATAAACCTCGAAAAAACGACACTGATTACCGTGTTTTGATCCGGTGTTGACTTTCCTTAAGTGGCTTTCGATTAAGCTCATTTTTCTGAATGCCTCACCGGATAAACCTTGCAACTCCCCCCAAAAAGATCCTAAGATCGTATATCTGGCAGTTTGCCAAATGTTTTTCGAGGAAATGATGTAAAAAATCATTTGCCCGGCTCCATTCATTTCAATTAATAACATCACCAACAAAGGAGGATACCCTATGACCCAAGTGGTTGTTGGACAAAACGAAAATATCGAATCTGCATTACGTCGCTTTAAGCGTCAAGTTTCTAAAGCTGGTATTTTTGCTGATATCAAACGTCGTCGTCACTTTGAAACGCCCATCGAGAAGCGTAAGCGTAAGGCTGTGGCCCGTCGGAAGAAGCGTTTCCGCTAAAGAATTTCTGTCTTGGTTATTGAATCTTGATGTTCGGAAATATCACGAATAAGTAGGAAGATTAGGGGGATCATTGCGATTCTCCTAATTTTTTTAGGAGGGAAATATCGTTCTGGCTAGACTGAGGGCAAGAAAAGGCAACATGATCCGCATTTATACACAACAGACCCAGGGCCAGGCTTGGCTCAGTAACCACCAGCAAAAATCGGTCGTTTTCGCCTGTGGCTTGGGCTTTACAGATACGGCTTTAATTCCGAACATTTCCGCTGCCGGGGCCACCCCAGAGGCGCGCAAATATACGGCGATCGCCGATGCCGAATGTATTTGTCATGGTTTCCGAGAACAGGCAATTTATCCCCTGCCGCCGTTAATTGTCGGGGCGTCGCCGGCGATTTTATCCCGTGCTATTTTGCAGTATTATCAAATTCCTGCCTATTTATTTGACACAGGATTATGGCTTAAACCAGACAAAAATACCGTGGATTGTATTGATGTTGGTGGTCAAAAAGCAAGGTGTGTTTCGACAGGAAAGACCCTCGAATTTTCAACGGTGAACAAACTTTTCGAGCAAGGTTTAACCTGGGGCAAAAAACTAGCAACCCAATATCCAAATCATTTATTCGTGTTAGGAGAATGTGTAGTCGCAGGCACAACGACAGCCCTCGGCGTTCTGACCGGTTTAGGGTATGACGCCAACCAGAAAGTGAATAGCAGTTATATCGAATGTAACCACGATTTAAAGTGGCAAATTGTGCAAACAGGTTTAAAAAAAGCGAATTTAAACCCGAACCCTGATCCTTTTGCAGTGGTGGCCGCAGTGGGCGATCCGATGCAGATTTTCGTCGCTGGCATGGCGATCGCCTTAAGCAGGACTCAAGGAGTTTTGCTCGCAGGGGGAACACAAATGTTAGCGGTGTATGCCTTGATGGAACGGATTTGTGAGTTTCATCAGCTTGATTTTAACCCTGCAAATCTTGCAGTGGGAACGACACGCTGGGTCGCAGAAGATCCGACGGGGGACACGGTGGGTTTGGCCGAGTTAATTGGTGAAGTGCCTTTATTAGCGACGCAACTCAGTTTTCAAACTTCTCAATATTCACAACTGCAATCCTACGAACAGGGTTACGTCAAAGAAGGAGTCGGTGCGGGGGGATTGGCGATCGCCGCCCATTTGGCCTATGGCGCGACCCAGGCGGAATTGTTAGCGATGATTGAACGTACCATTGCCGCCTATCTCACAGCAAATTAAGGGATTGGGGCATTGAGTTTGCCAATTGGGGCGATAAATTTTACACATTGTTTTTGAATAGCGATCGCCCGCCGAAGTTTGCGATACTGGGATTTGAAGCACATTTTGATCCCCAAAATTTTATGGCCGTTGCAACACCCCCCAGAGATATCCAACCCTATTTGGTGAGTGATGACGTTCTGCTGCTGCGATCGCGCACCTGGGATCGCCTCAAGTTCGAGATTGAGTACGGCCTACAAAAGGGGACAACGGCCAATAGCTACCTGATCACTGGGGAAAAAACGGCATTGCTTGATCCCCCTGGGGAATCTTTTTCCGAGCTATTTTTAACAGAAATCCAAAACCGCACAGACCTAAGCCAACTGGATTACATCGTCCTCGGCCATACCAACCCCAACCGCTGTTTTACCCTCAAGGCACTGCTCAAACTTGCGCCCCAGGTGACGTTGGTTTGTTCTAACCCAGCGGCGATCGCCCTTAAGGATTTACTCAAGGATGAAACCCCCAAAGTGCAGATCGTTAAAAGTGGTGACACCCTCGATTTGGGCAAGGGTCACATTTTAGAATTTATCCCGACGCCGACTCCCCGTTTTCCCGGTCACCTCTGCACCTACGACCCCCAAGAGGAAATTCTCTTTACGGATAAATTTTTTGGCGCCCACGTTTGCGGCAATCAAGTTTTCGATGAAGGCTGGCAATTTTACGACGAAGACCGCCGCTATTATTTCGACTGTGTGATGGCTAGTTCCATCCGCCAAACCCTGGCTGGTTTAAGCAAAATCGAAGATATCCCTGCGAAAATCTATGCCCCTGGTCACGGCCCCTTAATCCGCTACAGTCGCCAGGAACTGTTTAATAACTACCGCCACTGGATCGAAAAACAGAAAAACGAACTGTCCGTGGCCCTCATCTATGCCTCTGCCTATGGGAATACGGCTACTGTCGCCCAGGCGATCGCCCATGGCATTTCCAAAGCGGGGGTGATGGTCGAAACCTTTAACGCCGAACATGCTGACCCAGAGGAAATTAAAGGGGCCATTTCCCGGTGCAGTGGCTTTGTGATGGGTTCCCCGACCCTCGGCGGCCATGCCCCGACCCAGATCCAAACGGCCCTAGGAATTGTCCTGAATAATGCCGATAAAAATAAACTGGCTGGGGTCTTTGGTTCCTTCGGTTGGAGTGGTGAGGCGATCGATCTCCTCGAAGGCAAATTTAAAGATGCGGGCTACCAAATGGGCTTCGAGCCAATCCGCGTCAAATTTAAACCTACGGCAGTGACCCTGAAAACCTGCGAAGAAACAGGGACAGACTTTGCCCAGGCGATTAAAAAAGCGGCTAAACGGCGGCAACCCAAACAAAATGTCGCTTCCACATCCCAATCGGACAACCTGGAACAAGCCCTGGGCCGGATTGTCGGTTCTCTCTGTATCGTTACAACCCAACAGGACAACCTTTCCGGGGCAATGCTGGCTTCCTGGGTTTCCCAAGCAACATTCAATCCCCCTGGCTTTACGGTAGCTGTGGCCAAGGAACGGGCGATCGAATCTTTATTACATAAAGGTACCAATTTTGTGATTAATGTCCTCCAGGAGGGGAACCATTTAGGGCTGATGAAACATTTCCTCAAACCCTTTGCCCCTGGGGAAGATCGTTTTGCTGGGGTGGCAACGGAAACGGCGGACAATGGCTGTCAAATCCTCACCGATGCCCTGGCTTATCTCGAATGTACTGTGGCGAATCGGCTCGAATGTGGTGACCATTGGGTGATCTATGCGACCACCGACAAGGGGCAAGTGCTGCAAAATAACGGCATGACCGCCGTCCACCACCGGAAATCAGGCACCCACTATTAAGGCTGAGGCGATCGCCTTTTAAAATAGGGTTCGGAGAATTTGACCGTCCCTGGAGGAACCTGCCATTTATACGCCCCCCCTCGCCCGCTTGATCGAACAGTTCCAGCGCTTACCCGGTATTGGCCCGAAAACCGCCCAACGCCTTGCCCTATACGTTATCAAGCGTCCGGAAAAGGATGTGGAAGCCTTTGCCCAGGCACTATTGAACGCGAAAAAACAGGTGGGCGTTTGCCAAAAATGTTTCCATCTGTCGGCCACTTCGGTTTGTGATATTTGCCGCAATCCCCAACGGGAGCCGGACGTAATTTGTGTGGTGGCGGATTCCAGGGATGTGATCGCCCTCGAAAAAACCCGGGAATATCGGGGAAAATATCACGTCCTGGGGGGCGTAATTTCGCCGATGGATGGCATTGGCCCGGAGCAACTGACAATCCAGGCCCTAGTACAACGGGTAAGCGCCGAGAAAACCAAGGAAGTGATTTTAGCGATCAATCCCAGCGTGGAAGGGGAAACGACGACGTTGTACCTGGCGCAACTGCTGCGACCCTTTACTAGAGTCACCCGCATTGCCTTTGGCTTGCCCATGGGCGGTGATTTGGAATATGCCGATGAAGTCACTTTGGCTAGGGCCTTAGAAGGTCGCCGGGAACTAGATTAACAATGCGCAAAACGATCATCGGGGTGATGGGGCCGGGGGGCGGCGCTACTCCAGAAAATTTAACCGCCGCTTACGATCTGGGAAAGGCGATCGCCGAAGCAGGGTGGGTGCTGCTCACCGGGGGCAGGGCGGCTGGGGTGATGGCCGCTGCTAGTCAGGGAGCAAAAGTAGCTGGGGGGTTAACGGTGGGCATTTTGCCCGGGAAGGATCACCAAGGTTTAGCCGACAGTATCGACATTGCCATCTGTACGGATTTAGGACATGGGCGCAATAACGTCAATGTTCTCAGTGCCGATGTGGTGGTGGCAGTGGGCAGCGGTTTGGGCACCGTCTCAGAAATTGCCCTCGCCCTGAAAAACCACAAACCCGTCATTCTCTGGCAACCCAGCCCGGCCACCCAAGCCTTTTTTACGGAACTTGCCCCCGGTCGGTTTTGGGTCGCGAAAGATATCCCAGAGGCGATCGCCCAAATTCAAGCCCTCATGGACAACCCCGCATGAGCATTCATCCATTCCTCCAGTCAACAATAAACTAAACATTTCTGTCCCAATTCCTGTTGTATTGTGGACGAAAGTAGCCCTCAATCCGGAGCCTCTGGCGATGCATGAAGTGGACATGACCAAGGCACTCATCTTGACCATTAAAGATTGGCAGGAGAGCCATCCCGAACCCGTCAAGATCGAAAAAGTCCACCTCATCGTGGGGCAATTCACCTGCGTTGAACCCGTCAGCTTAGAGTTCACCTTTGCCGCCCAAACCCAAGGCACGTTTCTCGATGGGGTAGCCCTGGTGATCCAAGAAACGCCCCTGATTGCCTACTGCCACACCTGCCAACAAGAATATGCCCCCAACATTGGTTTGCAATATTCTTGCCCAGACTGTCATCAGCCTATGGATGATATCCGCTCCGGTCGTGAGCTAAAAATCGACCGCATTGAATACGCTCCCTTAACTCTCCATTCCTAGGAACCAACCACCATGCACCAGACCTTTGACGCTGCCCTGGGGGTCAATCTCCTCCATGCCAACCAAGACCTCGCCGACCACAACCGTGAACATTTTGATGCCTGGGGCCTGACCTGCCTCAATGTGATGAGTAGTCCCGGTGCTGGCAAAACTGTTTTACTCGAAAAAACCCTGGCCGCCCTAAGAGATGACCTCAAAATGGCCGTCATCGAAGGGGATATGACCACAGAACTCGATGCCGATCGCCTCCGTCAATACGGCGTGCCTGTGATTCCCATTAATACCGGGCGTTCCTGCCATCTAGATGCCAAGATGGTCTCTGGGGGACTACACCGCCTCGAACAGGAATATAACCCCAATAACTTTGATTTGTTGCTTGTGGAAAATGTGGGCAATCTCGTTTGTCCCGCCGAATTTGAAGTGGGTGAACATGCCAAAATTGCCCTCCTTAGTGTGACGGAAGGAGAAGATAAACCCCTCAAATATCCCGTTATGTTCCAAGAAGCGGACTGTTTATTGGTTACAAAAATTGACCTGGTTCCTTATCTAAACATTAATGTCCAACGGATTATTGATCATGTCCGCCAAATGAATTCCCACGCGACGATTATCCCCGTTTCTGCCCAGACTGGGGAAGGTTTAGAAACTTGGTACGACTGGGTTAAAAAAAGTTGTCATCGAGAAGATGTAATGAAAGTTACAGCATAATTTGTCTGAAAACAGGATAAACAACAGGCAAGGTGCGATCGCCTTTTAATTGATCCCTTGCGTTTATTCTTGTCATTTTCCTATGCTAAAACTGCCTAGTCTTCTGATCCGACCGGCGCTATTTTGTGCGGGTCTTGCCCTGACCGTCGGCTGCCAAAGTACACCGCCCACAACAACAGGTGAAACTCCGGAAACCCCAACAGCGGAAACAGAAACAATTACCCTTGGTTTTAGCGCGTGGCCCGGTTGGTTTCCTTGGCAAATTGCCGCAGAAAAAGGCCTATTTGAAGCGAATGGCGTTGATGTAAACCTGACTTGGTTTGATGGTTATTTAGATTCAATTAATGCTTTTGCGGCGGGACAGCTAGACGCAAATACCCAAACCCTGAATGACACGATTAGTTCAGTGGCAGCGGGTTCTGAACAAGTGATTGTTCTGGTGAATGATAACTCCACAGGGAATGATCAAATTATTGTCAGCGAAGGCATTAATAGTATTGAGGATTTACAGGGAAAAACCATCGCCATTGAAGAGGGCACCGTCGATCACTTTTTGTTATTGCTGGCACTCCAGGAAGCTGGTCTTGGCCCCGATGATGTGATTATCAAACCCCTAGAAACGGGGGCCGCTGCCGCTGCATTTGTTGCTGGCCAGGTGGATGCAGTGGGAGCCTTTGCCCCTTTTACGACCCAGGCTTTAGAGCGAGAAGGCAGTAAAACGCTCATTTCTTCGGCGGATTTTCCGGGGGCGATTCCGGATCATTTGGTGGTCAGTCGCGAGTTAATTCAAAATAACCCTGAAGCGGTTCAAGGGTTAGTGGATACCTGGTTTGCGGTACTGGATTTTATTGAAGAAAACCCAGAGGAAGCCCTGGAAATTATGGCGACACGGGCCAATGTTTCCGTCGAAGAATACAAAGAATACGATGCGGGAACGACAATTTTTAGCCTTGAAGATAACCTAACGGCCTTTGATTCTACAGAAGAAAGTATGGTTTCCCTGAACTACGCCGCCCAGGAAATTAATACTTTCTTGGTGGATGCGGGGTTAATTGCGGCGCCAGCGGATCTCAGCGGTTTATTTGATCCTTCTTTCGTGAAAGCCTACGCAGAAAAACAGTAGCTTTTTGCACCCCTCGGTCTTCTTACTCCGGGGGATTTTTTAAATCCATTATTTTGGCGATCGCCATGACTAAAGCGCCCGTTATTAAACCCTCTTTCCGGATGCTCAAGCCCTCTTTATTTTGGGATATCACCTCTGGGATTCCCCCAAAGTTACGTTGGCTGTTGATGTCCGCCTCGATTCTGTTGCCTTTGATTCTGTGGGGGGTTATCTCTAGTCAGGGATGGGTTAAACCCCTCTTTTTACCGACTCCTATGGCTGTCTGGGAGGCGATCGCCAATTTATGGGCCAGCGGTGACCTGCAAAAAGACATTATTTACAGCGTTTTGCGGGTACTGGCAGGCTTTAGCCTCGCGGTCATCATTTCCATCCCCTTGGGCATTTTGATGGGGGCCTTTGCCAGTATCCGGGCGTTGTGCGAGCCGATCATTGGTATTGTCCGCTATATGCCTGCCCCAGCCTTTATTCCCTTGTTGATTTTATATTTCGGCGTGGGGGAAATTCCCAAGGTTTTACTAATTTTTATTGGCACCCTCTTCTTCAATACCTTGATGATTATGGATGCCGTAAAATTTGTCCCCAAAGAACTGATCGAGGCGACCTATACCCTGGGGGGGAATCGGCCCCAAATCGTGATTAAAGTGATCTTTCCCTACATTTTGCCCAAAATTATTGATGCTGGCCGGGTGAATATTGCTGCCTCCTGGAACCTGGTAATTGTCTCAGAATTAGTCGCCGCCACAGAAGGGTTAGGTCGGCGCATTAGTGTTGCCCAAAGATTTTTAAATACTGACCAAATTTTCGCTGGCTTAATCGTGATTGGCCTAATTGGCCTCCTCATTGACCTCTGTTTTATTTGGCTCCAAAGATTCCTTTGCCGCTGGTCTCTCGACTAGAAACATCATGCATTTAGAAGTTGATCAAGTTCACAAGTTTTTCCAAACTCGCCACGGAAAAATTACGGCTCTCCAAAACATCAATCTCCATGTGGAAGGCGGTGAATTTGTTTGTGTGGTCGGGGCGTCCGGGTCTGGAAAATCGACCCTGTTGAGGATTATTGCGGGCCTCGAAACCCAGAGTACGGGCAAAGTGACCGTTGACCAGCGGGAAATTATCGGGCCTGGGGCTGACCGGGGCATGGTCTTTCAACGCTACACCCTTTATCCTTGGCTTTCTGTTTTGGACAATGTCACCTTTGGCTTGAAATTGCAGGGGGTGCCGAAAAAAGAGCGTTACGAACGGGCCTATTATTATCTCAATGTGGTCGGTTTAGGGCCTTTCCAAGAAGCACTGCCGAAACAGCTTTCTGGGGGGATGAAACAACGGGTGGCGATCGCCCGCGCCCTCGCATCCCAACCAAAGATTTTGTTAATGGACGAACCCTTTGGAGCCCTAGATGTTCTCACCAAAGAAAATATGCAGCAATTTCTCCTAGAAATTTGGGAGCAAACCGAGACCAGTATTCTCTTGATTACCCACGATGTTGAAGAAGCCATTTTTCTCGGTCAGCGCATCTATGTCATGGCGGCCCACCCTGGACGTATCAAAGAAGAATTAAAGGTAGATTTTTCCCACCACCATGGCTATGAAATTAAGCGATCGCCGGAATTTATCGATTACAAATACCATGTGATGCAACTAATGCGTGAAGTCCCCGTAGAAGCAGTACAGACCCCATAAAATGCAAAGCTATCTTGCGTAATTTGCCCAAAAACCAAGAATTTGCTTGGTTACTGCTATCGTTAACTAAATTCGTCCCAAGAAAGGCCCGATCACCATGAGTGAACAACCGAATTTTCGTCCCCCCAGCGAAGCCCAAGAAGCCCTCGAAAAAGAATCCCACCTCCCCCTCACCGGTTGGCAACAGGAAGTAGACCGGGGCCTGGAATACGGCCTCGAAGCCGCCGCCAGTATCAAAGACCGCAGCATTCCCACCTTTTCCCGGGGAGAATTGCCCCACTATGCCGGAATCAACACTTTCCTAAAGGCCCCTTATCTCGAAGATGTCCGCAAGGTCGGTGAATATGACGTGGCCATCCTTGGCGTCCCCCACGACTCTGGTACCACCTATCGCCCCGGCACTCGCTTTGGCCCCCAGGGGATCCGGCGAATCTCTGCCCTCTATACGCCCTACAATTTTGAAATGGGCATTGATCTGCGGGAGCAAATAACCCTCTGTGATGTGGGGGATGTCTTTACGATTCCGGCCAACAACGAAAAATCCTTTGATCAAATTTCCAAAGGGGTCGCCCATGTGTTTAGTTCTGGTGCTTTCCCGATTATTCTCGGCGGCGATCACTCCATCGGCTTTCCCACGGTGCGGGGAGTTTGTCGGCATTTAGGCGATAAAAAAGTAGGCATTATTCACTTTGACCGCCATGTGGATACCCAGGAAACAGATTTAGACGAGCGGATGCACACCTGTCCTTGGTTCCACGCCACCAACATGGCCAATGCTCCCGCCAAAAATTTGGTGCAGTTGGGAATTGGCGGTTGGCAGGTACCCCGGCAAGGGGTCAAAGTTTTTCGAGAACGGGCCACCAATATTCTCACGGTGACCGATATTGCAGAAATGGGCATTGATGCGGCAGCGGAGTTTGCCCTGGAGCGCGCTCTGGATGGCACCGACTGTGTCTATATCAGCTTTGATATTGACTGCATTGATGCGGGATTTGTCCCCGGCACGGGCTGGCCAGAGCCAGGCGGTTTATTACCCAGGGAAGCCCTCGCCCTCCTCGGTAAAATCGTCCGGAATGCCCCCGTCTGCGGTTTGGAGATCGTGGAAGTTTCGCCGCCCTATGACATTAGTGATATTACATCCCTGATGGCGACGCGGGTAATTTGTGACACCATGGCCCACCTTGTTCTGTCTGGTCAACTACCCCGCAAGGAAAAGCCCGCCTATATTCACCCCGAAGCAAATATGGCAGTGGATCAGGCTTGGGCTTAGACTTTGAGGAAGAGTGTTCTGTTTTTCTTAGCGGCAAAGCACGATCTTTGTCTGTGTTTTCTAGAGTAATTGTTTGCGATGAAGTATTTGACCTTTGGTAGTTGTGTGTTTTTGGGGTTGGCGATCGCCCCCGTTGCCATCCTTGCCCACCATGACCCCGCACCCACCGTGGCCCACCACCAACCCAGTACCCAGATCAGCCACCACCAGCCCAGCACCCAAACGGCCAAAGTCCGGGCCATTGACTGGGAAACAACCCCAGGAATGCTTGGTCTGCGGAACCAAATAGGCCAGACCCTTAGCGTGATTTGTCCGGCGGGACAACCCATAGAAAAAATTTGGGGTACGGATATCTATAGTGATGGCTCATCGATTTGTACGGCGGCTGTCCACGCGGGTCTGTTAGAAGCAACTACTGGGGGCAATGTCATGATCAAAGTGCTAGGCTCCCAAACGAATTTTGTTGGCACAGAACGCAACGGCATCACAACTTCTAGTTATGGGCCTTGGGGTGGCAGTTTCGAGGTGGAATAGTTATTAAACGAAAAAAATTTGGCTCCGTAGGATGTACGGAGCTGTTTTTGATCACAAAAAAGGGGACAACTCACAAGCGTCCCCATAATTCATTGTTTATTCTTTCGGGGAAAATATACCCCAAACCAAAATGCTGTTTACTCTGCCAACCAGCGCACAGCGTCTTTGGCGTGGTAGGTGAGGATTAGATCTGCGCCTGCCCGTTTAAAGCTCGTGAGGGTTTCGAGAACGACTTTTTTCTCGTCAATCCAACCATTTAAGGCTGCGGCTTTGACCATGGAATATTCCCCAGACACGTTGTAGGCGGCAACGGGCAGGTTGGTCATTTCCTTGACGCGCCAAATGATATCCATGTAAGCGAGGGCCGGTTTGACCATGACGAAATCTACTCCTTCGAGGATGTCGAGTTCCACTTCCTTGAGGGCTTCGCGACCATTGCCCGGATCCATTTGGTAGGTGCGGCGATCGCCAAATTGGGGGGCAGATTCGGCTACATCCCGGAAGGGGCCATAGTAAGCGGAAGCATATTTTGCGGAATAGCCCATGATCGGAATCTGGGTGAACCCGGCTTCATCTAAACCTTCACGAATCGCGGCGACAAAACCATCCATCATCCCCGAAGGGGCAATGATATCCGCCCCAGCTTTTGCCTGGGATACAGCGGTTTTTTTAAGCAGTTCAAGGGTGGGATCGTTTAAGACTCGTCCGGTTAAGTCTCCCGTTTGCAGATAGCCGCAGTGACCGTGGGGCGTATATTCGCACAGGCAAGTATCGTTAATGACAGTCATTTCGGGAATCGCTTCCTTGATCGCCGTGGTTGCCTTTTGGACAATGCCGCAATCGTGCCAAGCCCCGGTTGCATCGTTATCTTTTTCGGGGGGAATCCCAAACAGAATTACCGCCGGAATGCCTAGTTCCCAAACTTCCTTGGCCTCGGTGACAATTTTGTCGATGGACAATTGGTACACGCCGGGCATCGACTTTACTTCGTTGGCGATCGCCTCTCCGGGCACTGCGAAGAGGGGATAGATCAAATCATTGGCCGTAAAGGTATTTTCCCGCACCATGCGGCGAAGCGACTCACTTTGGCGAAGGCGACGGGGGCGGCTAGAAGGGAACATAGTTGGCAAAAATAAAATCCAGATGAAAAATTGCTTCTGAATAGTTTAGGCGATCGCCCCCATTCCTTTACTGAAACGTAACAGTCCTCAATGATTTGCAAAGATTGTCCCTAATAGGAATTTAGGGCGAATGGTAATTGACCCAATACTTGGTGAACTAGGGGGGTGGGAGTGCCACTGTGAATCAATTCCACAAAACGCTCATTGGGAACTATAAATCTCAATAGGTAGAGTCTTTCTGCCGTGGTATTGATAATTTGATGCTTGCCCGTGGCCGGAATACAGAGGCTATCCCCCGCCTCAAAACAAATTTCTTTGCCATCACAGAGGGCTTTCCCCTGACCCCTGAGGATAAAAAACATTTCCACCGCCACCTGGTGCCAATTAGGGAGTGTGCTGCCAAAGGGATCAAAAATCTCTAAAAATACTGTCAAGGAATGCTAGGTCATGGTCGAATCGAAAATAACCGCCAGACGATTAGAATCCTGGGGGCTAATTCGATAGGCTTGGTAATCTGCAAAAGTCGGGCGAATCGGAATCATACAGCGTCGGTGCATTTTTTCCAGTCTCCCCGGCAAACCACTGCTTCCACGGTAAAGGTGATCGCCCTTTGCTTCGCGAAAACGTAATAGTCTTCAATGATTGAATAATTTTTTTTTGCACCATAGAGTTTTGGCCCAGGCCCGGATTGCCCGGCAGATGACCCGTCATCCCAGGGGTCGATTTTCTTCAATTAAAGCCATCATTGTCGTCACTGAAATCTGCGGCAGCACTAGACTTGTTTCCGAAACGCGATATTCTCCCTGGTTGATGGCGTTGTTAGGGGTTATTTGCCAATTTCTGCTGAAAGCAATCATTAACCGCTGCCTCAATAGTATCCACTGTCTCAACTAGAGCTAAGCCTGAATTTTCTTCAAATATTACCCTAGGGTTACCCGTTTGCTGACTAACTGCCACATCTTTGTATGGGACATAACTTTTTACTATGCCTATTAAGGCCGCACGTTTTACAGATACTGTTCCAGTAATAGCCATTGCCTCTGGCTTGATAATAACAGGTCCACCACTGTTTCCAGGAAATATTGATGCATCAATTAAGAATGGTCCCATTTGACCATCAAAAAGATCTCTAATTCTGGAAATAGCGCCAAATCTTGCTATGACGTGATTTTTTTGAGGACCAACAATGCCTAATGGAAACCCAAGCACAAAAATACCATCACCTTCAGATACACCATCATTTTGCATCATGGCTGAATTCATGACGTGCTCATCAAGCCTAAAGAAACCAAATTGTGCCTGATCTCCATGGAGTATGTTTGAATTAATAAAGAATGTAGCAACATCGACATCAGGAGAAGGATGACCTATCCATATTTGCTGTCCATTTTGATATAAAGAGACCGGGTAATCGATTACAGGTGTATTTCCACTTGAGTTGAATCTTAAAACTATATTTTGTTTATTTAAAAGCACATGCTTATTGGTAACAAGGAATGTGTGATACAGCTTGTTGCCTTGTGCATCGTTAAATGGTTTACCAACAATAAAACCTGTACCAATCCAATTTGTATTGCTTTGCCCTTGAATTCCTATCGCTACCACGCAATCTAGAAAAAACGGTGGGATTAACGCCATTTCTTTCTCCTTAAACCCCTAACGAACAAAACTCAACTGCAACGCAAACATTGTCAGTTGTAGTAGTAGAAATGTCGCAGCGTCACAGCCAACTCTCTTAATTTAAGACTTAATTTAAGAAATACCCATTGATGCTGTCGATATTTCTAGGAGTTATACCGCACTTCGCGGTATAGTCACATCGTGATAGAGGGAATAATATCGCAAGTCTTTGGGACAGTAACGAAAGAAGACATAAACTTTAACGGTCTAATGTCGAACATATTTATGATTTTTAACATATAAACCCTCAGAATCACCTCTGTTCAATGAGGTGCATCTCGTGCTTCGACTTCGACATATGAGTCGTGCCACGGAAAGATAGGAATTGATAAAATTCGTGCTTATCTGAGTCATTTAGCAATACATAAAACATGTGGCGGCTTCTACCCAGAATATTGCTCCCCATTCCCCTAAAGCGTCCTGGCCCAGGCCCGAATGGCGCGGCGAATTGCCCGACGGCCTAGAGGACGATTTTCTTCGATCAAGGTCATCATTTTCGTCACGGAAATTTGCGGTAGGGCTAGACTTGTTTCAGAAACGCGATATTCTCCCTGGTCAAGCAAGTAAATTGTAATTTTGCCGTCCTCATAGCTCCAAATTTCCGGCACCCCCAACCGCGCATAGATGGGAAATCGCTCAAGGGATCGGCTTGTCAGTTCAATTTCTAAAGCGAGATCGGGGGGCGGATCTTTACTCAAGTCATAATCCAACTGGCCCCGGATGAGCGTCTCATGCTGGAAGTAAAAACAGTTGTCCGGTTCTAGGCCCGCTTTTGCCGCTGGTTTGCGCCAAGTCGTCGAGCCGAGACTTTCATAATCAATTTCTAGTTCATCGGCGAAATCTTTGATCGAGATACTAATCGCTTCTTTGTAAAACTCATGCCCTGACAGGGGCGTCATAATTTCTAAAGTTCCATCGCAGTAGGCCACACGACTAGAACGAGTTTCCCCTAGGTCGCGCAGGATATTCTCAAATTGTTCCCAGCTAATGTTACTCAGAAGGACTCGATCCGCCCGTTGTTTCGTCAGCATCACTTTATCTCCCCTTGCCGATCACTCTCCATTCTATTTAATGAATCCCAGGACGTTGGCGATCGCCTTTTTTCACCGAGATTCACGGGACAAGCCCTGGCAAGTTAAAATCAGCCATAGCAAACATTTGTAAACATCAGCCACCACAGCCACCGTGACAGACGCAAAGAGCTACAAAGATACCGTTAATTTGCCAAAAACCACCTTTAATATGCGGGCGAATGCTCCCCAGAAAGAGCCAGAAATCCAAAAATTCTGGCAAGAAAACCGCATTTACGAAGATTTAGCGCAGAATAACCCCAAAGACTTCTTTACGCTGCACGATGGCCCCCCCTATGCCAACGGTGACCTCCACATGGGCCATGCGCTGAACAAGGTGCTGAAGGACATCATCAATAAGTACAAGCTCCTACAAGGTTACAAAACCCACTATGTCCCCGGTTGGGATTGTCACGGTTTACCCATCGAATTAAAGGTACTGCAAAACCTCAGCGCCGATGCCCGGCAAAATCTCACCCCCCTCAAACTCCGCTACAAAGCCCGTGACTTTGCCCTCAAAACCCAAAAAGCCCAAGCAGCCGGATTTCAACGGTATGGCGTTTGGGGCGACTGGGAAAACCCATACCTCACCCTCACCCCAGAATATGAAGCGGCTCAAATCGGCGTATTTGGCGACATGGCCCTCAAAGGCTATATCTACCGGGGTCTGAAGCCCGTCCATTGGAGTCCCAGTTCCCAAACGGCCCTCGCAGAGGCAGAACTCGAATATCCCGAAGGCCACACCTCCCAGAGTATCTACGTCTCTTTTCCGATCACGGATCTAAGCCCGGAAGCCAAAGCTGTTTTAGGGGAGTTTGCCGATAGTTTGGGCGTCGCGATCTGGACAACCACTCCTTGGACATTGCCCGGTAACTTAGCTGTGGCGATCAACCCGGCCCTGGAATACGCTGTTGTCGAAACCGATGGCAGCCTGTGCGCTCAGAAATATTTAGTGGTGGCCAAGGATCTCGCAGAAAATTTAACCAAAACCTTTGACGCTGCCTTAACGATTAAAACCAGTTTTAAAGGAGAAATTCTCGAACATTGCACCTATCAGCATCCCCTCTATGATCGCACCAGTCCGGTGGTGGCTGGTGGTGATTACATCACGACGGAATCTGGGACGGGCCTCGTTCACACTGCGCCAGGCCATGGTCAGGAAGACTACATCACAGGCCAGAAATATGGTTTGCCGATCCTTTCCCCAGTAGATGCAGAAGGAACTTTAACCGAGGAAGCAGGCGATTTTGCAGGTTTAAACGTCCTCAACGGGGCTAACGACGCCATTATCACAGCTTTAACGGAAAAACGTGCTCTTTTAAAGCAAGAAGCCTACCAACACAAATATCCCTACGATTGGCGCACCAAAAAACCGACGATTTTCCGGGCCACAGAACAGTGGTTTGCCTCCGTCGAAGGGTTCCGTGATGAAGCACTAAGCGCGATTAAGAACGTCCGTTGGATTCCAGCCCAGGGAGAAAATCGGATCACGGCCATGGTTGGCGATCGCAGTGACTGGTGTATTTCTCGGCAACGTAATTGGGGCGTCCCCATTCCTGTTTTCTACGACGAAGAAACAGGAGAAGCGTTGTTAAATGAAACCACCATTAACCACGTTAAAGAAATAATCGCCAAGGAAGGTTCTGACGCCTGGTGGAAACATTCGGTAGAGGAGCTTTTACCGGAGGAATATCGCAACAATGGCCGTACCTACCGCAAGGGCACCGATACCATGGATGTGTGGTTTGATTCGGGTTCCTCTTGGGCAGCCGTGGCCAAACAGCGGGACGGTTTAAATTACCCTGTAGATCTGTATTTAGAAGGTTCTGACCAGCATCGGGGTTGGTTCCAATCCAGTCTTCTAACCAGTGTGGCTGTTAATAATGTGGCCCCCTATAAAACAGTCCTAACCCACGGTTTTGTGCTCGATGAAAAAGGCTACAAAATGAGTAAATCTCTAGGGAATGTGGTCGATCCCTATATCATTATCAACGGCGGCAAAAACCAAAAAACAGAACCACCCTACGGTGCAGATGTGCTGCGGCTATGGGTTTCTTCTGTGGATTACTCTTCAGATGTGCCCATCGGTCAAACAATTCTGAAGCAGTTGGCGGATGTTTATCGTAAAATTCGCAATACAGCCCGTTTCTTATTAGGAAATATCCATGACTTTGATCCGACGAAAGATGCAGTTGCTTACAGTGATCTACCCGAATTAGACAAATATATCCTGCACCAAACTCACAATGTTTTCTCTGAAGTGACAGAAGCTTTTGAGGAATTCCAATTCTTTAAATTCTTCCAAAAGGTGCAGAACTTCTGTGTGGTGGATCTGTCGAACTTCTATCTCGATATTGCCAAGGATCGCCTTTATATCTCCGATGTGAATGCTCTCCGTCGCCGCAGTTGCCAAACGGTCATGGCGATTATCCTCGAAACCTTAGCCAAGGCGATCGCCCCAGTGCTCTGCCATATGGCAGAGGATATCTGGCAGAATTTGCCCTACGAAACGGAGCATCAATCGGTGTTTAGTGCGGGTTGGTATCAACTGGATCCCCAGTGGGCCACTGATGCCGCCCTGTTCCAGCGGTGGGAAGAACTGCGCAAAATCCGCAACGGCGTGAACCTCGTCCTCGAAAAAGCCCGAACCGAGAAGTTAATCGGTGCTTCCCTCGAAGCAAAAATTCTGATGCGCGATGTGGATGGGGCCTTAACAGACTGGCTCGCGGCCCTAAATCCCGCCGACAGTTTAAGTGAGTCCCCACGGGTGGATGAATTGCGCTATCTGCTCCTTGTTTCCCAGGTGGAATTTGTGACGGCAGCCCTCGACGATCAGCAGTACCAAGACACCCTGGAATTAGCTGCTGGCAAGCTTCAAATCGCCGTGGTCAAAGCGGACGGTCACAAGTGCGATCGCTGTTGGAATTACTCCACACAAGTGGGCACCTTTACGGATGATCCCACCATTTGTGAACGTTGTAATGAGGCGCTAGTTGGTAACTTCTAAGTTGTGCTTTAGGGGTGGGAGTAATCTTGCCCTTAATTTTTTATGGATGTCAATCATCTCGTCGCGGAAATCTTTTCCCCAGCCCTCCGGATGCCCCTGGGAACGGTCATCACTTATCTGGGGGCGCTGTTGGCGATCGCCGAAGGTCTCAGTCGCAAAAATCACCTAAGCCCAGAACTGACCCGCAAAATTGTCCATATCGGCAGTGGTAATGTCATTCTCCTCGCCTGGTGGTTTGATATTCCGATGGAAATCGGCATTGCTGCCGCTTTTATTGCAGGCTTAATTGCGCTAATTTCCTACTTCCTGCCGATTTTACCCAGCGTGAACAGCGTCGGTCGCCAGAGCCTCGGTACCTTTTTTTATGCCCTTAGTATGGGGGTGTTGATCTGGTGGTTTTGGTCAATTCAGCAACCCGTATTTGCGGTGCTCGGCATTTTGGTGATGGCCTGGGGCGATGGTCTGGCTGCCGTGGTCGGTAGTCAATTGGGCAAACATCCCTACGAAATTCTTGGCAACAAAAAAAGCCTCGAAGGCACTGCCACCATGTTTGGGGTGGGTTTCTTGATTTGTGGTTTATTATTTCTCGGTTTTGACCTCATGCTTTGGCAAAAAGCGGCGATCGCCCTCGTTGTTGCCCTTTGTTCTACCCTGCTCGAAAGCATTGCCCAGTTTGGCATTGATAATTTTCTCGTGCCCGTCGGCAGTGCGGCGATCGCCTTTTTACTCGTACAAGTTTTGATCTAGGATTCGTCTACCGAAACCGAAGGGATATCTACCGTTGCCGTCGTTTCCCCCTGGGTTGTCGTTTTCCCTTGGGAATTTTCTTGGCGGGCTTGGAAAAAAGCCAAGGCCATTTGGGACAGTTCCGCAATCAACAAGGTCGCCAGCATCACATCATCAATCTGACCGGCAATGGGGAAAAAGTCCGGTGAAATATCAATGGGGCTGATCAAATATGCCAAAGTGCCTAGAATAATCCACCACCGGTATTTCGGATTGCGCAGGGTGTTGCGATACCAATCATAAAGAGCCTTGGGAGAAAGCGACATAATATTCTTTTAATTCATTCAGGGAATACCTCAATTTTGCAGAATCCTCTTCTTTCGCAACCAGTGTAGAAAACCGCCACCATCTCCCCCGAATCCAGTTAATTTTTCCCAAGAAAAAAGAGGCTAGGCTTAAAGGCCCAACCTCCTCAAAATGAATTATTGGAAAAAACTTTCCGATCGATGCAATAGATACCTGTGTTTAATTAGCTAGCACGGGTACTCTTGTCACCAACCTTCTGGAAGAAGCCCCATTCCACTTGCTCTTCTGCCAGTTCAGGGTCAACCCCAGCAAATACGTCACGGTACAACGTCCGAGAACCATGCCAAATGTGACCAAAGAAGAACAGCAGCGCAAATACAGCGTGACCAAAAGTGAACCAACCACGGGGGCTCGTCCGGAATACACCGTCAGAACCAAGGGTTTCAGTATCAAACTCGAAAGGCTCACCCAACTGGGCACGACGGGCGTATTTTCTGACAGTGGCAGCATCGGTGAAGGTTTGACCATTGAGTTCACCACCCAAGAAGGAAACCGTAACCCCAGCCTGTTCAACGGAGAACTTAGACTCAGAACGACGGAACGGAATATCAGCCCGGAGGACGCCATCCGCATCGGTCATGACCACAGGGAAGGTTTCAAAGAAGTTGGGCATCCGACGAACAAAAAGCTCACGACCTTCTGCATCTTTGAAGACAGGGTGGCCGGCCCAAGACTGAGCAATTCCATCACCTTGATCCATCGGCCCTGTACGGAACAAACCACCTTTTGCGGGGCTGTTACCGACATAGTCATAAAAAGCAAGTTTTTCAGGAATTGTATTCCAAGCTTCCGCAGGTGTTGCCCCTGACGCAATTTCAGCATCCACACGGCGCTGAATTTCGTTTTGGAAATAACCCTGGTCCCACTGATAACGGGTCGGGCCGAAAAGTTCGATGGGGGTGGTAGCGTTGCCGTACCACATGGTGCCAGCGACGACGAATGCGGCAAAAAATACTGCTGCAATACTGCTGGATAAAACCGTCTCAATGTTACCCATCCGGAGTGCCTTGTACAGACGCTCAGGGGGACGCACACTGAGGTGGAAGAGACCAGCAATAATCCCAACGATACCAGCGGCAATGTGGTGCGCCACAACACCGCCAGGGTTAAAGGGGTTAAATCCACTAGGGCCCCAGTCAGGGGCAACGGCTTGGACATGGCCCGTTACACCATAGGGGTCAGAAACCCACATTCCAGGCCCCCAGACGCCGCTGAGGTGAAAGGCTCCAAAGCCGAAGCAAAGAAGACCAGACAGGAACAGGTGAATCCCAAACATTTTCGGCAAGTCTAGGGCAGGCTTACCGGTACGGGAGTCAACAAAAAGATCGAGATCCCAATAAACCCAGTGCCAAACGGCAGCGAGGAACAGAAGACCGGACAGAACGATGTGTGCTGCGGCGACGCCTTCAAAGGACCAAAAACCGGGGTTAGTGCCTACGGCACCAGTGATATCCCAGCCATTCCAGGAGCCGGTTACGCCCAGCCGTGCCATGAACGGCAGTACGAACATGCCCTGCCGCCACATGGGATTGAGGACGGGATCACTGGGATCGAAAATTGCTAGCTCATAGAGGGCCATTGAGCCAGCCCAACCTGCGACAAGCGCAGTGTGCATGAGGTGTACAGAAATCAGACGACCTGGGTCGTTAAGGACGACTGTATGTACGCGGTACCAAGGTAGTCCCATTGACTACTCTCCTCCTAAACAATCGTGTCTACTATGACCAAATATTTTCTCATTATTAACGAGGATTGGTCTGAACCGAGAAAAACAACTTCAAATCTATAGGAAGATTTTGAGTTGAAACGGCTTTTTGACGGCAATGTCTTCGTAGACTTTAATAAAAGCTTCCTCGGAAAAATTTACAAAAGTTTACAAAGCATCCTCAAGAAAGTTGTTTTGTTATTGCTAGTTGTCCCAAGGACTTAAGCGTTTTTTTCTTCTCTCTAAACTACGATACAAAGGGTTTGTGCTGGGTTTAGGGGGAAGATTGTTTAAAGAAGTGTAACTATTGTTAGAGGGCTTGGCAAGCGTATTACGGGAAATGTAATGGCGCTAATGGCTTGGAGTTGGGTCTTTGTAGAGGGTGTTGGCTTGGTTTAATTGGGCGATCGCCTCTTCGGGGGTGATGAGGCGTTTGATCATCACTTGACCGATGTTCTCGGTTTTGACCTTCGTGGGATCGGGGGTAACTTCCAGCATCAGGATCGGGTCGTCTACTTGGTAGAGCCAGAGGCGCTCCCCCTGGTTTTCCATGGCGATGTTGGTGCGCTGAATCTTGGGGGGACGTCGCCAGGACAGAATATCCCAGGGGCCACCGGGTTCCCAAACGCGGCCAATGTGCCACCCTTCGGTGAGAAAAAAATATTGCATAAGCGAGAATTTAGGGCAGATCAATGTCCAAAATGATAGGCTCGATTGCCCTTTATACCCAGGGGTGGGGTCAATAAATCGCAAATATTTTCTAGGTTTTACCATCGCGATCAAAAAACCCCCAAGAATTTTGGAGGTTGTTCAATCAAAAGAAAAATGATGATCCGCCTAGGCCCGCAACAGGGGGCGATCGCTTAAAACTTTAATCTCTGAATTGGCTTGGGAAAGGGCCGCTCGATTGACCTGGAGGCGATTTGAAGCCACCGTTGTCACCTTAATTTCGTTACGGTCTACCAAGTTTAAAAAGGATTCAATGGACTGGAGCCCACAGGTGTCGTCCCCGGCCGTTGTTTTGTAGTGGGTCGGGATAACAATCTTGGGACGCAGCAACTCTAGGGCTTGGAGCGCTTGGGCTGGGGTGTAACCCTTGGGGGGAATATTCTGTGGGTCGGCGTCGGTGCCCCCAACGGGGATCATCAGAATATCTGGGCTGCCCCCGGTCAAAATAAAATCATCGATGTCCACTTCTTCCCCAGCGCCGCCGAGGTGCAAGATACTAATGCCTCCCTGGCGCCAACTCCAGGCAATGTTGGGGGGGAAACGCCAGCCCCGATAGCGTTCGATGTTGGCATGGGCGAGGCTAATGCCGTCAAAGGTGATGTTATTCACGGGATATTGTCCGGCTTGGAACAAAATCCTGGGGTCTCCGGGTAAACCATCGGTATAGCCTTCGTCGAACAGTTGGCTACTCAACAGGACAATGTCTGCTTGGGGAAATGTGTCCCGATAACCTGCGGTACAACTGAGGGCACGGAAGGGATTAATGAGAACCTTAGTCCCCGCACCACTGACGGAAAAACAGGTGTGGCCCAGCCATTCGATGTCAAGGTTGCCGGTTTGGGCTTGGACGGCGTTTTTTTGCAGTAGGGAAAAGCCGGCGATCGCCCCAAAAGCACTAATTCCTGCGGTCTGAATAAACTGTCTACGTTTCATGGTTATGTCGGGGAGCCCCTCACTAATTCGTTACAAGCAGCGGTACAGGCGACAGAGTAGCGAGGAAATTCCGCAAAAGCTGTTTACCTGCCGTGGTTAAGATACTTTCGGGATGGAATTGTACCCCCTGGATATGGGGATAATCCCGATGTTGTACGCCCATAATCGTACCGTCATCCACCCAAGCAGTGACCTCTAAACAATCAGGACAATTATTTTTGTCGATCACCAAGCTATGGTAACGGGTGGCGGGGAATGGATTTTCTAAACCAGCAAATACCCCTTTGTTGGCATGGTGAATCGCGGAGATCTTGCCATGCATCAGGGTTGCGGCACCGATAATTTTGCCCCCAAACACCTGGCCGATGCTTTGGTGTCCCAGACAAACCCCAAGGATAGGAAGTTCCTGGCCTAATTCTTTGATCACCGCCAAGGAAATCCCCGCGTCTTCTGGACGGCCTGGCCCCGGCGAAATGACGATGCCCGCAGGTTGTTTGGCACGAATTTCAGCGAGGGTAATTTTGTCGTTCCGATACACTTCGATGTCCTGGGCCACGGGTAATTCTTTGCCTAATTCGCCGAGGTATTGGACAAGGTTATAGGTGAAACTGTCATAGTTGTCGATGACGATGATCAAAGGGGTCACACTCCTTTAGATAGTGATGGGGATTTGTGCGGGGTTGAGCTAGGGAAACAGGGAAATTTTTTGCGGTAAAAAATAGGATTTTACAGGGGTTAAGATAGCAGGCTCTAGGAGTGCTTGGAAGTGGGGCCAAGCGATTAATCCGGCAATGGCTACAGAGGCGATCGCCCCAATGAGTACCGCCGCCGCCGCGCAGTCTTTGGCAATTTTTGCGAGCTCATGGTAGCTCTGCTGTACGGTGAGATCCACCACCGATTCGAGGGCTGTATTCAGCAACTCCAGGACGAGCACTAGGGCGACCATGGCTGTGAGGATCGCTGTTTCTAGATAATTGAGGGACAACAGCCAACACATTGTCCACACAAAAACGGCGATCGCTAAGTGAATCCGAAAATTTCTCTGGGTGCGGGTGGCGTACACAATGCCCTGCCAAGCGTAACGGAAGCTCGCGAGGAGGTCAGGGGCCACTTTCCAGGCTAGCGATCGCCGTTCCCGGTCGGGGGGTGAGAGGATTTTTTTGTGCTGTGTCATCTTCTCCCTCAATAGAATCACCCCATTATGGAATAAGTTGAACGTTTCGCAAGAGTACGGCTTGACGATCGAGCATTTCAATTAACCGGGCTTCATCGGGATGATCCCACCCCAGCAGGTGCAATAAACCATGGCTCACCAACCAACCCAGTTCCGTTTGGAGGCTGTGCTGCCGTTCCTGGGCCTGGCGTTGGGCCGTTTCTACTGAAACAATGATGTCTCCCAGATAGAGCGGTTCCCCAGGGGGTAAGGGGCTAGCAAAGTTGTCTTCGAGGGCCGCAAAGGAAAGGACGTCGGTGGGTTGGTCTTTGTGGCGATATTGGTGATTGAGATTGTGGATTTCGGCGTCAGTGGTAAAGCGGAGGGTTAACTCGTAACCGTCGGCCGGGGGTAAAGCCGCTGTTAATTCCGGTAGCCACTGTTGAAGGTGATTTTCCCAAGGGGCGATCGCCAATTCCGGCAGCTCTAAACCAGACGCATTTTCGACAAAAATTTCACACTCAAGCACGGGCTGCATCCCCATCTAACGGGTGAGGTAGGCCATGGTGACGAAAAACCCCAACAGGCCAGCGGTGGTGAGGAAAAAATGCCAGAGGGACTTACCCCCTTTGCGCACCATATTCCGCATGGCGAGCTTGACATAGCTGGGTTTAGGTTCAGTAGCTTCTGGGGCCTGGTCGAGGGAGGTTTGGGATTCAGACATGGTTCGGGACGAAGAATTTACGGCAACGGGTCGGAATTTTGAAAAAAATATTTGTTTGAGAAATGCCTCTCTAATGTAACAGTTTGTTGCAAAAAATAACGGCGGAAAGAGCCAACCCCTTGAGACGAGTTTTTCTGATACGTCGCTCCAGTTCTGGAACCCCATCCGATACACTGAATGCTTAAGGCGATCGCTGTTTGGGAAAAAATTATGCGCATTTTAATTATTGGTGGTACCCGGTTTATTGGGGTTTATCTCACCCAAGTTTTATTGGCGGCAGGCCACGAAGTAGTGCTGTTTAACCGGGGCAATCATCCGGCACCAACGAGGGTAGGGCAAATTATTGGCGATCGCCAGGATTCCGCCCAACTGAAGGAAAAATTGGCTGGCGAAACCTTTGACGCGATTTTTGATAACAATGGCCGGGAACTCGCCCATACCCAGCCCCTCGCCGAAATTTTTGCTGAAAAAGTGAAGCATTTTATCTACGTCAGTTCCGCTGGCGTTTATCTGCCCACTGACCAACCGCCCCACCAAGAAGCCGATCCCGTTGATCCCAACAGTCGCCACAAGGGTAAACACGAAACGGAGGCTTATTTGGCCCAGAGTGATTTGCCCTGGACATCGATCCGTCCCACCTACATTTACGGCGCGAAAAATTACAACGATCTAGAAGCCTGGTTCTTTGACCGCATCGTCCGCGATCGCCCGATTCCAATTCCTGGGGATGGACAACTGATTACTCAATTTGGTCACGTTTATGATCTCGCCACGGCCATGGCAGCGGTGCTGGATAATCCGAAAGCGATTGGGCAAATTTACAATATTTCAGGCGATCGCTTTGTCACTTTTACCGGACTTGCCAAAGCCTGTGCGGTAGCAGCCGGGAAAGATCCAGCGGCTGTGGATCTGGTTTACTATGACCCGAAAAAATTTGACCTCGGCAAACGGAAGACTTTCCCGATCCGCGCCCAGCACTTTATGGCGGATATTCACAAGGCCCTAAATGACCTGGATTGGCAACCGAAATATGATCTGGTGGGTGGCTTAAAAGATTCCTTCCAAAATGATTACCTTGCCAACGAACGAGACAAGGCTGCTATTGACTTTAGCCTTGATGACCAGATCCTAAGCCAGCAGTAGAGGAAAAACCCCATGCCCACCCTCGACGATATTTATCAGTTCATCCAAACAGAACTCCCCAAAACAGAAGGCGATCGCCTCAACGCAACAACTGATCTTTTTGGCACTTTTGACATCCAGGCCGATGACTGTGCCACCTTTATAGAAAAATTCGCCCAGAAATTCAAAGTCGATCTTGATGGCTACCTTTGGTATTTTCACCACGGCGAAGCGGGCCTTAACCTTGGTGGATTTTTGATCAAGCCTCCCTACGAACGGGTTGAACGCATTCCTATCACCCCAGAAATTTTATTAAAAGCGGCCACCAAGCGCCGCTGGAAACTCAGCTATCCCGACCACACCCTCCCGAAAAAACGTTGGGATATGGTGGTCAATAAAATTATTCTGTTCCTCGTCTTTTTCTACATCCTGAATCGGTTTGCGCCCCTCCTCATCGAAAAATTCATCTAAAGGCGTTTACCATACGTCGAAGCAGTATTCGGGAAAATGTGAAGATGAGTGCAAATCCAGAGGTAATCGTCATTGGTAGCGGCATTGGCGGGCTTTGTTGTGCGGGTCTTTTGGCTCGTTATGGTTATGACGTTTTGGTCTTAGAAAGCCATGCGATCGCCGGTGGTGCAGCCCACAGTTTTACCCGACAGGGCTATCACTTCGACTCCGGGCCATCCCTTTATTCCGGCCTTTCCTACAGCCCTTCCCCCAATCCCCTGCGCCAAGTCCTTGATCTCCTCGAAGAAAATTGCCAATGGCTCACCTACGATGCCTGGGGTGTCCATTTACCCGAAGGTTATTTTCACGCGGCGGTGGGAGCCGATGGCTTTTGTGAAATGTTGACCCAGATCGGCAAGACTGATGTGATTCCCCAATGGCGCCAGCTCCAGGAAACCATGCGTCCCCTCGGCGAAGCGGCGACAAAACTCCCTTTGGCGGCCTTTCGTAACGATCTTGGTGTTGTCCGCACCGTCGGTAAATATGCCAAAACTCTCCTGCCTTATCTCCCCTACACTCCCCAACTGAATGCCCCCTTTAGCCGGGTGATGGATCGCGTGATTACTGACCCCTTTATCCGTAATTGGCTGGATTTGCTTTGTTTTATGCTCTCTGGATTGCCAGCCAATGGCACAATTTGCGCGGAGATGGCCTTTATGTTCGCCGATTGGTATCGTCCGGAGGTGATTTTAGATTATCCCCAGGGAGGCAGTGGGGCGATCGTGGCGGCTCTGGTACGAGGCCTCGAAAAATTTGGAGGCAAATTGCGCCTGAATAGCCATGTGAAAAAAATCCTCACTGAAAATGGCAAGGCCACGGGAGTTCAACTGCGCAACGGTGAAATTATTCAAGCCCGTCGCGCTGTGGTGTCCAATGCTTCTGTTTGGGATACTCTCAAGTTGATTGAGCCGCAAAATATTCCCCAAAAATTGCAGAAACGAGCCGATAAAATGCAGCCCTGTCGCAGTTTTATGCACCTTCATTTAGGCATTGACAGCAGCAATTTACCTGAAGATTTGGAGTGCCATTACCTCATCGTTGATGACTGGGAAAAGGGAGTTGATGCAGCTCAAAATGTGGTCGCTGTTTCGATTCCTTCACTGCTGGATCCGAGCCTAGCGCCCCCAGGAAAACATAGTATCCACGTTTATTTGCCTGCTACCGAAGACTATACACCCTGGGCAAACCTAGACCGTCGTTCCCCGGAATATGCTGCTTTCAAAGAAGAACGTTCCCAGGTTTTGTGGCAAGCTTTAGAAAAAGTGATTCCCGATATTCGTCAACGCACGGAATTAACCCTTGTTGGTACGCCTCTCACCCATAGTCGTTTCCTCAGACGCGATCGCGGTACCTATGGCCCCGAATTAAAAGCGGGGAAAGAACAGTTTCCGGGCTGCACAACGCCCATCGCCCAACTTTTCTGCTGTGGAGATTCCACTTTTCCGGGGATTGGCATTCCGGCAGTGGCCGGGTCTGGGATGATTGCCGCCAATACCCTCAGTCCCCTGGGTCAACATTTACAAATTTTGCAGATGATTGCCGATTGAAACCATCCTGCCATACCCTTCTCAGGCATCCTCTAAGACTTGATGTTTCTTTTAGTCACGCAATAAATATTTTTTGACCCGGTAAGTCTTTTGCCGGGTTTTATCTTTATGATGAAGAGCGCAGTCGATTTAGTGACACTATGTCCCGCCAATTAGAGCGCCTACTGGAAATTGATCGCCTGATCCGTTCAAGAGAGCGGCAAACACAAGTGAGTCTTGCTCAGACCTTGGAAGTTTCAGAAAGAACAATTCGTAATGATGTTAATTTTTTGCGAGATCGCTATGATGCCCCGCTGGAGTACGACAGAAATCAGGGTTGGTACTATACCGACTCTAATTGGCGATTGCCCACTATTCCGGTGACCCAAGGGGAACTTTTTGCTCTCACCCTCGGAGCAAGGATGCTGGAATCTTATTCAGGTTCTATTTATCAAATTCAATTGCGGGAAACTATTGAGCGAATTGCAGAACGTTTACCAGAACAGAGTGTGATTAATCTGCGACAGTTGGCAGAGGAGCGGGTTCATTTTCGGGTTGGGGGAGAAATCCAGCTTAATCCAGAAATTTGGCAAGCTCTCATTGAAGCCAGTGAGCGATCACAGTCGGTTTTGATGCGCTACTACTCTCCTCAACGACAGCAAATATCAGAACGTATTTTCGATCCCTATGTCCTGGATATTTACCGGGCGAGCAATCCTTATGTCTGGGGCTATTGTCACTTGCGCGAGGAGGTTCGGCAATTTCGGATTGACCGGATTCGTAAGCTTGAACCCACAGGGCAAACCTTTGAGCGGCGGGAATTCGATTTACAGGAGAAATTAAAAAATAGTTTTCAGTATGAGGTGGGGGGAAAAACCTATGATGTGGCGATCGCCTTTGATGCTCAAACTGCACCCTACATCACTGAACGGCAATGGCATAGCACCCAAAGGATTGAGACCCTTGCTGATGGATCGATTACGCTGCGGTTTACGGCTTCGGGTTTGAACGATATGAAGCGTTGGATTCTTGGTTATGGCAGGGGGGCGATCGCCAAATCTCCTCCAGAACTAGTGAAGATGCTGGAACAGGAAACGGCACAGATGGCACGGCAAAACGAAACAGGAGAATTTGAGTAGATGAATTGTTTGGAAGTGCAGTTTGAGCTGCGGGGTAAAACGCTGCCTGCGGATCACGGTTACAGTCCCTATTCTGGGATTACATAAATTTGCCAACATTCTGCATCATGTTGTTGAACTTGATTCTTTGCGAATCTAGTAAGTCTATGATGAATACTATCGGCATTCTGAGTCAGTTATTCGATGTCTATTACTCTTCAATCAGCGATCGCCACATTTGGAAAAGCAGTTAAGGAAAAACTGTCTAACCCTGTAATGACAGGTCAACCAGAAGATCAGTTAAGAGCACCTTTTGAGACGTTATTGCTCGATCTTGCAGAACTTTGCCAAATCAAACGTGATGATGTGACGGCAGTGGGTGAGTCGGCTCTAACCGAGCTAAAAACAAGACCTGATTATTCGGTGACTGTCCGCAATGCCTTGGTTGGTTTTGTGGAATTGAAAGCGCCGGGGAAAGGGGCAAATCCGAAAAGATTTAAAGGGCATGACAAGGCTCAATGGCAAAAGCTTCAGACTCTACCTAATCTGATTTATTCGGATGGGAATAGTTTTAGCCTCTGGCAAAATGGGGAATTGGTTGGCTCTATTGTTTCGTTTGATGAGGATATCGAAACTGCTGGAAAAAATCTAACGCCTCCACAGGGATTGCTTGATCTGTTTCAGTCTTTCTTTCTCTGGGAACCAATCCCACCCACTAATGCCCAAGAGCTTGCCAGAATTACCGCTAATCTATGCCGTTTGCTACGGGATGAAGTCGTTGAACAGATGGCTTTGGGGAGTGAAGCTTTAACTTCTTTGGCAGAGGATTGGAGAAACCTGTTATTTCCTGATGCAACCGATGAGAAATTTGCTGATGGTTATGCTCAGGCTGTGACCTTTGGGCTACTTATGGCGCGGGCGAAAAATATTGAATTGGCGACGGGGTTAGATCGTGCAGCAAGAGATCTAAAAAGTGTTAATTCATTGATGGGGACAGCCCTTCGTTTATTGACTGACAATCTTGATGATGAAGCAATTCTGAAGACTTCGCTCAATTCTCTTGTTCGTGTACTTGATGCCGTGGACTGGGAGCAGATCAGTAAAGGTGATCCAGAGACATGGCTCTATTTTTACGAAGATTTTCTGGAAGTTTATGACAACAAGCTCCGTAAAGAAACGGGATCTTACTATACGCCTCCCGCAGTAGTGGAAAATATGGTGCGGCTCGTTGATGAATTGCTAAAAGATCCGAGTTTTGGATTGCAGGAAGGTTTAGCTTCTTCTGCGGTGACAGTGGTTGATCCGGCGACTGGTACAGGCACATATATGTTGGCAGTGCTCAAAAAAATTGCGGAATCTGTGAGTGATGATTATGGAGAAGGATCTGTAACATCGGCGATTAATGCGGCATTAAAACGATTAATTGCGTTTGAGCTTCAGTTGGGACCTTTCACCGTGGCGCAGTTACGAATTTTGGCGGAAGTGCTGGAATTAACTAATGGTTCGCCAACGGAATCCCTCAGAATGTTCGTCACAGATACCCTTGGTGATCCGGAAGATGATCAGGGCTGGATTCCCCAGATGTTTGCGCCTATTGCGGAATCTCGTAGGGCTGCGAATCAGATTAAGCGCGAGGAGCCTGTGACGGTTGTGATTGGCAATCCTCCCTATAAAGACAAGGCAAAAGGTCGTGGTGGTTGGGTTGAGTCCGGTAATCCTCAAACGGATACGCCTGCGCCGTTAGATGATTGGCAACCGCCTAAAAACTGGAAGATTGGAACCCACGCAAAACATTTGCGTAATCTATACATCTATTTTTGGCGGTGGGCGACGTGGAAAGTTTTTGATCATCATCCAGAAAACAATTCTGGGATTATCTGTTTTATTACTGTGGCTGGATTTATTGCGGGTCCGGGTTTCCAGAGGATGCGGCAATATTTACGGGAAACTTGTGACAATATCTGGGTCATTGATTGTTCACCAGATGGTCATCAACCGGGAGTGAATACCAGAATTTTTCAGGGGGTACAGCAACCTATTTGTATTGTCTTGGCAAGTCGTTCTAAAAAGAAACAAGATGGAAGGCTTGCTCAGGTGAAGTTTCAGGCTTTGCCATTGGGGGCACGGGAAGATAAATTTGCGGCTTTAGATCGAATTACGTTGTCTGGTGATGCTTGGGAAGATTGTATGGAAGGAAGTCGCGCTCCTTTCTTGCCGGAATCTGAAGGAAAATGGTCAACTTATCCGACGCTCAATGATTTCTTTAATTATGATGGCTCTGGGGTTATGCCCGGTAGAACATGGGTAATTGCGCCAGATATTGAGTCTTTAGACAAACGTTGGCAGGCACTTCAAAATGCTCCTATTGATAAGAAAGAAGAACTGTTTCATCCCCATGGTTCTGGGGATCGAACTGTTGCGAAAAAAATTTCTGATTCTCTGGCAGGACAGCCACAACGTAATCTTTCAGTAGCAGAAGATAAAAATGATGTGGTTACTCCTGTGAAATATGGTTATCGTTCTTTTGATCGACAATGGATTATTCCTGATAAAAGATTGATCAATCGACCAAATCCGAAATTATGGGAGTGGCATTCAGATAATCAAATTTATTTAGCAACTCCTGATCGTCCTCCCACAGATAATTGTGCTGTGACGTATATGTCACTAATTCCAGACTTAAATTCTTACAATGGCAGAGGAGGTCGGATCATTCCACTTTGGCAAACAGCGGATTGTAGTGATAGCAATGTTAAGCAAGCATTTTTAGATTTTTTGAGCAACTTTTACGAGGGCGAGATTGCCACTGAAGATTTCTTTGCTTATATTGCTGGTGTTGTGGCGAATCCTGCCTATACAGAACGCTTTCAAGAAGACTTACAGACTCCGGGTATTCGCGTCCCCTTAACCGCCGATCTCAAGTTATTTCAGGAAGCTGTATCACTGGGTAAACGAGTCATTTGGTTACACACCTTTGGGGATAGAATGATTGACGCTTCAGCAGACAGACCCGCAGGCAACCCCCGCTTACCAAAGGAAGAACGCCCCACAATTCCCAGAGACGGCACAATTCCCAATACTCCAGAAGAAATGCCCGATGATATTGGTTATGACGCAAGCAAAAGGCGTTTACTCGTTGGCTCTGGTTTTGTCGAGAATGTTCCACCGGAAGTCTGGCATTACAACGTTTCCGGCAAGCAAATTGTTAAACAGTGGTTTGTTTAGTTATCGTAAGAAAGATCGTAGTCGTCCGATTATTGGCGATCGGCGACATCCTTCTCCTCTGAATCAAATTCAACCCGATCATTGGCTAGATGAATACACGAGAGAACTTCTCAATTTGCTAAATGTGCTGGGATTACTCATCAAACTAGAACCTCAGCAAGCGGACTTGCTAGAACATATTTGCGGAGGAGAAACCATTTCCCTACAGACTCTGAAAAAGACAAATGCCTTAGCAGAATCATCAGTCTCTTGTTCACAGAAAAACAACCCAGATCAATTATCTTTACTCTAACTATTTAGATTGGAGAATTTTGTCATGACAGAACGCGAACAACTCATCCAAGAACTAGAGAAAACCCCAGATATCCTCGTGGGGGAAGTCTTAGACTTTTTGTTATTCATCAAGAAGAAAGCTTCCCAAGCAATTCCTCAAGAGAAGACTCAAATGGTCTCACAAACTTCTCCTTTTCTGAATTTTATTAATCAACTAGAAACTGATTTGCCAGTGCAAGAGGAAGAGAAGTTGCCGAGTGATTTTGCAAAAAATCTTGATCATTATCTGTACGGTTTAGCAAAAGAGGCAGAATGAAGAAAGTCTTTGCAGATACAGGTTATTGGATCGCTTTACTTAATCCTGATGATGACCTTGCTGATAAAGCTAAACAGCTTGCTTCATCCCTAACTTCCACTACTATCGTGACCAGCGAAATGGTTTTTAGTGAACTACTGAATGCTTTTTCCAAGAAAGGTAGTGTTTATCGAGAACGGGCAATTCGTTTGATCGATTACGCATCTCAGAGTTCAGAAATAGAAGTCATTCCCCAGACGACAGAACTTTTTAGCTCAGCCCTCGATCTCTACAAGCAAAGACCGGATCAAGGCTGGAGCCACACTGATTGTTCATCATTCTGCATTATGCAACAGCAAGATATTTTAGAAGCCCTCGCCTATGACAAGCATTTTGAGCAAGCTGGTTTCATAGCTCTCTTGAGAAGATGATATGGAAAAAGTTGAAAGTATGCCCTACAGCAAAACAGTTGAGACATTGAGCGTAAACGTTTGTCGCGGTGTGAAAGAGGCGATCGCCCTCACAAAACAATCTTTGCAGACTAAGCTAGAGGCATAATTTGGGAGAACAACCGATGCTGAT
Organism: Synechococcus sp. BDU 130192; assembly: GCF_963876085.1. Taxonomy (NCBI): domain Bacteria; kingdom Bacillati; phylum Cyanobacteriota; class Cyanophyceae; order Synechococcales; family Synechococcaceae; genus Synechococcus; species Synechococcus sp. BDU 130192. Next base: position 134,972 of record NZ_CAWNNO010000033.1, read on the forward strand.
CCAAAAAATTATCGATGAACTCCATGAAATTCCTGAAGATAAACTGAATCAGGTCTATGAACTCATTCATTATTTTCAGTTGGGGCTCAAACAAGAGCAAATAAGCATTCCATCAAACGATACAGTCCAAACTTGGTCACAGGGAAATCCTCTCAAAAATACGGTTATTGCCGAAGAGGATATTGTGAGCCCGATTGATGTTGCTTGGGATGCCCAAACATGATCATCCTAGATACCCATGTCTGGATCTGGTGGATGACCGAATCACCAAAATTATCTAGTCCAGCAGCAGCGGCGATCGCCGTTTTTATTTGCCGTAACGCCGTGTGTTATCTAGGCGCGTTTTCATGGTCTCGATCTGCTTCTGGATCTGGATTTTCTGATCCGTAAACCCATCAATCTGGGCCTGTTGCTCTTTAATTTTCAACTCAAGCCGCTTGAAATAATCGAGCTGGGAAACCGAGAAATAAGCAATAGGAAACCATATCCCTAGGAATGCAATCCAGGCTAAGTCAGATTCTGCTCCCATCAAAAACAGCCAAGGGATACTAGCAAAGAAGGCCGCAAAATGAGTGATCATATAGTTCAAGAAAACGATCCGCCATTTTTTATAAAACTTTTTGTAGATCCAGACTTCCAGGCTGAGCGCAAGCATCATCAAAAATAAGACCGCAAGCCACTCATCTCCATATTTTGGCCCCGTGGTTACAACTCCGTTAACGATAAAAGCAAATCCAAGGGAACCAAGACAAAATACCCCAAGCAGTTTCAGGGTTTTGAGGAAAGTATCAATCATGAGCTTTTTCCAGGGGCGCGAGGACGGTCGGGATTATCCGTAATCTATTGGGTAAGTGTTAAAATGTCATCCTTCTGGTACTAATGATGATAAGTCCTAAAATGCGTATCTAAACCTGTGATTTAATCAAAATTCCCGCTGCAAGCCTTCCTCATTGGCACAGACTCCAAGGGCGATCCGTTGCCGATGGGGAGCTGTCCGCCCCGTCCCAGGTTTAGGGGGGAGAAAGGCCCGCAGATAGACCCGTTTCCCCTGGATTTCCACAGATACGCCGATTCTAAGGGCGTTTAAATCCCGGTTTATCGCTTCAATATTCATGGCTGATCTAGACCATATTTAGACCAAGCCTTACGGGGAAATAGGCGTCCCAGGCCACCATGAAAAAGTAAGCGAAAATTCCCTACGCTACCGATAGCGCAATGGAAATTTGATTTACACTGTAAATATGGCTCGAGGCAGATTTGAACTGCCGACCTTGGGCTTATGAGTCCCCTGCTCTAACCAGCTGAGCTACCGAGCCAAAACCGTAAACAATAATAACTACCACAATAGTGGTTGTCAAGACTTTTCCTAAAAAAACTACCACAATGGTAGGTGTTGAGATTTTGCTGAAAATAACTACGGAAAGTCGAATATCACAATGGAGTTTGCCCAATCCCCATACAATACGGGAAACTGCTGAAATCGTTATGCCCCAACTCCCAAAAATTGACCGACAGCGGGAACACCAAGCCAACGAACGCACCTTTCTGGCTTGGTTGCGTACCTCGATCGCCTTAATTGGTTTTGGCTTTGCGATCGCCCGTTTTGGTTTTTTTGTGCGTCAAATTGAAGAAACCCTAGTCTCCCAAAGTAATTTACCCTTGCCGAACCTGGCCTCTTCCGAAACACTGGGTCGAGCCTTTGCGATCGCCGGCATTGTGATCATTGCTTTGGCTCTGTGGAACTATCATCAACATTTTCGCCAAATTGAGCAGGGAAATTATCAGCCCAATCGCTGGATGATTACCACAACGGCGCTGGTGGCAATGGTTTTAGGGGGGCTGAGTTTGATTTTGATGATTGGCAGTAAACCCGATCCGACTCGGGAAGATTTTTCTCGCTCCCAGGCCCTTCCTAGAGCCTCAAATGTGTTTAAGCGTCACACTAGGTACTAATTCCCAAGGGGAAGACTTCTGTGTTATATTTTTAAGCGACTCGGATCTATGCGATCTCGACGCCCAAACCTTGTCAGGACCGGAAGGTAGCAGCAATACGGGATGCTCGTGGTAGGCGTAGGCTCCGGGTCTTTTGGTTTTTTGGGGATTGCAGCAGTCAGTTAGTACTTTTCACGGCTTAGAACAAACACGCTACCCTCATTCCCCCGGCCAATGCGCAGATCTTCATCGAGATAAGTAATATCAAGCCAGCCATTATTATTTTTGCTGTTAATTCCCACATCAACAGGAAAGAATTTTTTCCCGGCTAACATTTGCTCGACGAGTCCTTTCGGAAAACGGTAGTTCATCAGGCGTTGGGAGCCAATCACATAGCGATTAAAGAAAACGTTCACCCGCTGATCAGAGACGGGAGTGAAAGAGGCTTCCACGAGCACTAAGCCTTCAAGGAAAGGAATCCCCTCTAGTTCGGCGATGTTGTAGATTTTTTGCTGGAGTGGCCGCACACATTGGTAAACCTGCCCTAACTGCAAAAGGGGAAAGCGATTGATCCCCAAGATGTCTTTACTGGTGGTATAAATCAGTCGCCAATCCCCTTCGAGTAAAGTTGTTGCTTCTAGGGGCTTGGGGGTCGGGTTTTGGTCTTCGAGGCGATCAACGATGGCGAGGATATTGGCGCGGTCTACTTCAGTGGCGATCAGACCACGATTTTTTCCGGCAATGGTTTCGAGGAGGTTCGTTTTTAGATTCATGGAAAGGTGAGCAGTGGTCAGCGCAGGTCTAAGGAAATTTAGGCCATAGATTATTTTCTCATATCCCTTCAGCGGCGATCAGCAGGGCCAAGTTATCTCGGTGAATCACAGTATCGGCGCTGCCATAGCCGAGAATTTGGCGAATTTGGGTCGAATGTTGCCCTTGAATTTTTTCAATATCTTGGTGGTTGTAGTTTACTAACCCTCTGGCGATCGCCTGACCGGTTTGGGTTCTCAGTTCTACGGGGTCGTTAATGGTAAATTCCCCTTCCACGGCAACAATACCTGCCGCGAGGAGAGAGCGGCCATTTTTCAGGAGGGCCTGGGTTGCGCCATCGTCAAGGGTGAGAATTCCCTGGGGTACAAGGCCATAGGCAATCCAACGTTTACGGGCATTATCGGCCTGGGGTTGGGCTTCAAAATGGGTGCCGATATCTTCCCCGGCAACAATTTTCAGGAGATTCTGGGGGGTTTTGCCCTGGGTAATCACCGTGCGTACGCCAGCGCTGGTGGCAATGCGGGCAGCAGTGAGCTTTGTTTGCATGCCCCCTGTCCCCCATTGAGAACCGCTAGATCCGGCATCGACCTGGAGGTTAAACAGTTCGCTGGAACTGACCAGGGGAATGGGGCGGGCGTCAGGATTTTGTCTGGGGTCAGCGGAATAGAGGCGATCCACATCGGTGAGCAGCACCAACCAGTCGGCATTCACCAAGCTGGCGACCAGGGCAGAGAGGGTATCGTTATCGCCGAATTTCAGTTCATCGACGGCAACGGTATCGTTTTCGTTCACAATCGGGATCACGCTGAGATCCAACATCGCGTTGAGGGCTTCCTGGACGGTCAGGTAGGAAGTGCGATCCACGAGGTCTCGACGGGTGAGTAATACCTGGGCGATCGCCTGTTGCAGACTGGTAAATAGATCATCATAGAGGCGAATTAAGCGGCCTTGACCCACGGCGGCGATCGCCTGTTTTTCGGCAATTTTTTTCGGGCGTTCCGAACGTTTCAACACCCCACAGCCCACGCCCACGGCCCCAGAGGAGACGAGGATCACCCGGTGGCCCTTTTGTTTGAGGCGGGTCAAGGTTTCTACAAGGGTACCGATGGTTGCCAAAGCCAACATGCCTGTATTGGGATCCGTGAGGCTAGAGGTGCCAATTTTAACGACGATGGTTTGGGGCATAGAAGACTGTGAGGCTAGGTGAATTTTTCTATTATTTCAGCAAAAATTCCCTTGAGCCGAAAATCTTACCCCACGTCCACAGCATCCTTCTGGTCTCCCGTTAGGGAAAACAAGGGATTTCAGCAATGGCGGTAAAATAGACCCAGTTTCTGTGTTTTACATCCGCTGACAAAAGTCCCCAACGTTATCCATGACCCACACTGCGATCGCCAAAGAAAAACCCGATTGGGCTGGGGAAGACTGGTTATCCCGCCTCGTCAACCGTCTGATCCAAACAAAGCCCCTCTACGCCCTGATGAAACAACAGGCCCGGCGCGTTCTGATTAAAACCGCCGAAAAAAATGGTGTCCCCTGGCGACAGATCGTGAAGGAACTGGAGCAATCCCCAGCTAAACAATATTTCCAAGACATCGCCAATCCCCACCTGGACTACCCCGACTATTACCGAGTCCCCTTCCATGCCTACAACGAAGGGAATTTATGTTGGCAAGCAGCCTTTGAGGCAGCCCCGGCGACGGCAGCGATGGCCCTACGGGTTTGGAAAACGGAACCCCTCACCCCAGAAGTGGCCCAGGCCCGACTCCGCAATAGTTTTTTAGATGTTCTTGAACAATATTTGCCCCAGAACGTAAACGAAGCCTTGGATATCGGCTGTTCCGTGGGGATTTCGACCTTTGCGCTTTTAGAACGACTCCAGGCCAAAAATCCAGCGGTCAGGGTAACGGGTTTAGACCTTTCACCCCACATGCTCGCGGTGGCTCAGGTTCAAGATAAAAATCAAGCGGTGCAATGGTGCCATGGCAAGGCGGAAACGACTGGCTTCGCGGACAATCAGTTTGATCTGATCACCCTGCAATTTGTCCTCCATGAACTGCCCAATCAAGCCACCCGCGAAATCTTCCAGGAATGCCGACGCATTTTGCGGCCCGGAGGTTGTTTGGCGATCGTCGATAACAATCCGAAATCTCCGGTGATTCAGGGTTTGCCGCCAGCCTTGTTCGTGTTGATGAAGAGTACAGAGCCTTGGAGTGACGAATACTATACTTTTGATGTAGAATTGACACTAAAAGAAGTCGGTTTTGATTACTGCACCACCGTCGCTAGTGATCCGCGCCACCGCACGATCATTGCCCATAAACCAATAGCTTGTTGATATTAGTTTTAAACAATTGTAATTCATGAATCATAACAATGTCTTTTACATAACCAATTTCACTCGATCTAAAATGCTCTGGTCTTTGTGGAGAGCAATAGATATTATAGAGATTCAACCACAGGACTTAGAACCCCTTATTTCAAAGGCATCGGATCTCATTCAGTACAATTCAGAAAGAAGACAAATCAAGAAGCTTAGAGGTTTTTTTGAAGATCTAGATATTCATATTGAATCTATTTATAAAATAAAATCAAAAAATTTTTCTGATGAAGCTAGACAGCCACTTCGTAGTGCTAGTAAACCATTATTCTTTCATGTGAATACTGATTGTAAAAGACTGAAAAGTGACTATGAAAATCTTGAGCTTGTATGCAGAAAACCAGAAGACTTGACTAAAGTCATTAGCCCAATGACGCTGAATGATTTTAATAAAAACTATATTGTTCCTGCAGCGATTAAGACAGAAAAGCAGCTACCTGAAAACGTTAGCAATCAGGAATTCATAAAGACTTTCTGGGAAAATTTTTCTTTCTTCATTCTACTTCACACAAGCATAGACTTTTCGTGTATAAAGGCTTGTTTCGGGATTGAAACAGTCAAAAAAAAGAATAGTGGACATGTAGAAATCAACAATTTCTCTGAGCAGCAATTGTTTAATTCAATAGAGGATCAGATAGAAGTTATAGAATTTTTTTATGAAGAAAATAGAGAGATACTATCTCAAAAAAAAGAAACATATCCAAGAAAGATTATCGGCATTGATCATCAATTAGAGGTGGCAAGCAATATTCATAATCAATGGAAAAACCAAAAAGATGATCTCAAGTTTCTGCTTACAGAATATTATCGAATGAGATTCAATCCTGACATTGAAAAATTGGAAAATTTGTTGGATTCATTGAACTTTACTCATTGTCGACACTGCAAACAATATATTCAAAACAATACACCAGTAAATAATATTTACCCTTCAGATGACATGCCTTTTTAGTGAGAATTATGAAAATTGCGATCGCCCAACTGAACCCCACCATCGGGGACTTGACTGGTAATGCCGAGCGGATCCTGGTCGCAGCAGAACAAGCGGCGATCGCCAATGTCCGCTTATTGCTCACACCGGAACTGTCCCTCTGTGGGTATCCGCCCCGGGATCTCTTGCTCCATGCGGATTTTATTGACCGGATGCAGGCCCAGCTCACGGCCCTCGCCGCAAAAATTCCGCCGACCCTCGCCGTTTTAGTCGGTTTGGCAACTCCCAACCCAGAGGCGATCGCCAAGGGGGAAAAAGCCCTCCACAACAGCATCGCTCTTATTGACCAGGGGAAAGTCCAGCACATTTTCCATAAACAACTGTTGCCCACCTACGATGTGTTCGACGAAGACCGCTATTTTGAACCCGGCAAGCAGTCCAACTGGTTTTTCCTCCATCCCAGCCCAACGGTCGCCCCTTTAAAAATTGGCGTCACCATCTGCGAAGATCTCTGGAATGACCAAGCCTTTTGGGGCAAGCGCCAGTACGAAATTAATCCCCTCGAACAATTGGCCGAGGCCGGGGTCGATTTGATCGTTAATTTGTCAGCTTCTCCTTACACCGTCGGGAAACAGCGCCTGCGGGAAGGAATGCTCCACCATGGCGCCCAACGTTACCGGACGCCCATTCTCTACGCGAACCAAGTGGGGGGGAATGATGATTTGATTTTTGACGGCGGGAGTGTGGCCTTTGACCGGGAGGGACAACTGGTTGGGCGATCGCCAAGTTTTCAAGAGTCCCTGTTGGCGGTGGAATTTAGCCCCGACCCACAAACCCTATCACTGCCCCAGGGTTTACCTGCTGCTTTTCAGCAAACCATTAGTCCCGAATATGATGCCGATGAGGCGGAAATTTTTGCAGCTCTGGTGTTGGGTCTCCGAGACTATGCCCGTAAATGCGGCTTCTCGAAAATTGTCCTGGGTTTGAGTGGTGGCATCGACTCGGCCTTGGTGGCGGCGATCGCCGTTGCAGCGGTGGGGGCAAAAAATGTCCTGGGGGTGCTGATGCCTTCCCCCTACAGTTCGGAACATTCCCTCAGCGATGCGATCGCCCTGGTGGAAAATCTCCAGATTCGCCACGAAATTATTCCCATTGAGCCAGCAATGCAAGCCTTTGAGACGATGCTCGGCGATTTATTTACAGGCACAGAATTTGGGGTAGCCGAAGAAAATCTCCAGTCCCGCATCCGGGGGAATCTGCTGATGGCGATCGCCAACAAGTTTGGTTATCTGCTGGTGTCAACGGGCAACAAATCCGAAATGGCGGTGGGTTATTGCACCCTCTATGGCGATATGAATGGCGGCCTGGCGGTGATTGCCGACGTGCCGAAAATGCGGGTGTTTAGCCTTTGTAAATGGTTAAACCGCGACCGAGAACTCATTCCCCCGGCAATTATTACCAAACCCCCTAGTGCGGAACTGCGCCCCGACCAATTGGATCAAGACTCCCTGCCCCCCTATCCGGTGTTGGATGAGATCCTCAAACGGGTCATCCACCGCAATCAATCGGCCCCAGAACTCCACGCCGCTGGCCATGACCACGATACTGTGGCCCAGGTTTTAAAGCTCCTTCATCGTGCCGAATTTAAGCGCCGTCAGGCTGCTCCTGGTTTGAAAATTACCGATCGAGCCTTTGGTACGGGGTGGCGGATGCCCATTGCCTGCCGCTGGTAAAGCAGATCCCAAACGTTAACCAACCCCAGAGATTTCAGTTGATTCCCAGGGAGCCAAGCCGAGGTAACAAATGCCCTCTGGACTAACTGCAAAGCGACAGGGAAGAATTTGGATGCCGGCGGCGATCGCCTGACGGAATAGCTCCCCATATTTCGGGTCTTTGCTATCCCCAGGGGCAAATCGGGTGCAATCGCCTCGGTTGATGAAATAGAGCATCACCGCTTTTGCTGCGGGCACAATGTCGATGAGTTCTTGGAGGTGCTTTTGGCCCCTGGTGGTTTCAGTATCCGGGAAAAGCGCCAGTTCTCCCTTTGTCCAGGTGGTATTTTTAACTTCCACATAAATAGGCGATCGCCCTTCTCCTGTCAGCAGAAAATCAATGCGACTTTTATTCTCTGTGCCATAGCGCACTTCCGGTCGCACCGTGTCGTAATGGTCAGCTAATTCAGGGATTTGCTTCGCCAAAAGCATCGCTTTGATCACCCGGTTGGGTAACGCTGTATTGACGCCGACCCAAGTTGGCTCTGGGGTGTGTAACTGGATCATCTCCCAGGTATAGGCCAGTTTGCGCTTGGGATTATCACTTTTTGAGAGCATTACCGGCGCTCCCAATTCACAAATCCCCGTCATCGGCCCCGTATTGGGACAATGGGCCGTAACGATTTCCCCGGAGGCCAATTCAATGTCTGCTAAAAAACGTTTGTAGCGTTTCCGCAGGATGCCAGGGATCAATTCAGGATAACGATAAACAAAAGGCTGTGTGGTCGCGGTCATCGGTGGAAAAATTAAGCTGGCGATCGCCCCTAAAACTTGTAATGGGGATCTTGCCAATCAAAGACAGGGGGAACGTAGGTTTGATATTCCCATTCTGTGATCACATCTTCAATGCGGCGGTGCACAATCCCCTGGGTGGCTGCTTTTTTGAGGGCTTTGGCCACAATGATTTTTAGGGTATCCCAATCCATATCCGGGGCATCTGATTCGATGAGATAGGAATCCCGTAGGAGTTTTTCGAGGTCCCGTAGGCAGGTTTCGGCGATTTCGTATTGGGCATATTGGGCTGGCACTAGGGGCGTTGAAGAACGCAAAGGATCCCGTTGGACAGCGGCGATCGCCTGGCGCACCGCAATATTAATTTGTTGCTTGAGATCCAGAACGCCTTTTTCTTCTTGGCGCTCTTTACCCCGTTCGCTGGAGGCATAGAGGGGAGGCACCCGGTTCAAAGCATAGGTGGCCACCTCCACCACATCAATATATTCAGCTAATTTCTGTGGGAGGCGCTTGAGTTGCCGATGGATTTCCTTGTGCACCAGGTTTTCCATAATATTTTGGTAAGCACGGCGATTGCCCTTTCCTGGTGAGGGCGCAGATGGCTGATTCATAATAATGGCCCCTGGAGAGCAACGGGGGATTTTTTAGCAAAGACTGCAGATTTTGGCGAAAACAAGGGCAAAAAATACTTTTCTCTAAGTACCCATTTAATACTATAGTTTGCTTTCCCTGCAGACCCAGATTAAGTTAACAATTGTTGCGGCTCCCCATTTACTGCTTTCTGGCAGCAACCGCATAGAACGGATCCCGATGGCCCAGGCCCAGCATCTGTAACAGCAGGGGTTGGTCGCTCCGTTGTGTCACCACAGTCGGTTTGGCAAAGCCTGGGGTTTGCTGAAAGTAATGCTGCACGAGCTGGAGATGTTCGGCGTCGGTACTGTCCCGCCAAGCGGCGATCGCCTTTTGGTAAAACATCCGATTTGAAAAACTAACAATACAAATTCCCCCTGGGGTCAGCACCCGTTGAATTTCTGCAAACACCGCCTCTGGATATTGGAGATATTGCACCGAGACCGCCACCAAAACCGCCTCAAAGCTTTGATCGGCCAAGGGTAATTTGGGATCGGCATTGAGGTTTTGAACAAAATAGCGATCCAGACGACGGTTTTTCGCCAGTTCTGCCGCGTTCATTCCGTGGCCGACCACCTCCCGAAACGCGAGATCTGGCAAATGGGAGACCCAACTGCTCATCAAATCTAGAACTCGATCATTGGGCTGCAACAACGTGCCATAGAGTTGGGTTAACTGGTCAATAAAGCCATCATCTACGTGGGTCACAAACCGGGGGTAATCGTAGAAAAGCTGATCATCGCTAGAATCGAGCTTCTGCCGTTGGCTAGGGGAAAGAATCATAGAAAATGCAGCGCAAAGAATACGTTAAATTAGTGATCATGCGGGGAAACCCCCAGTCAATCTGCCCCTCAGGCACAGATGTATGGATATTTCTAAGGTAACGATTTCTTGTGGGAAAAACGACTGCCCAGGGGTAGCTTCGTTGGCCCAATCCCATTGTCCCCTCTGCCAAGCGCCGGTGGTTAAGCGCTATCTGCGGGTTGTGGGGGCCCCCCAGTTGAACCTCACGCCCCAAACCCTCGTCGGGGAAGGCGATCGCTATTGGGTGACAGAAACCCCAGATATTGTCTTAGATACGAAGCCCGCATTGCCCCCGGTACTAACCGAAACGCTCCCCCCGGCCATCGAAAGTTATCTACGGCTCTCGACCCATCTGCTCCACATTCCCAAGGTATTTGGTCTGTTGACCCCCCAGGAAGGGTGGTTACTGGAATATCCATCGGTAGCCCTCGACGAAACCGGCTATCCTCGTTGGCCAAATTTATTTATGCCCCTCACGGAAGCTTGGCAGACCGCAACTCCCCTGCAACAACTCAACTGGCTGATGCAGATTGCGGCGCTATTACCAGATTTTGTGGAACATGGAGTGGTTCCGAGTGTTTACTATCTAGGGGACTGGGCTGTCCACGGGGGCCTTATTCAGGTGCAAAAATTGCGCTTTGAACCCAACCAGCCCTTAAATTTGGTGCGCCTGGGGAATTTGTGGGCCGAGTTACTCGAAACCGTGGCCCCTGTGATTCAACCTTTTTGTCATCGCCTCCAGCAGGGGTTAAGCCAAGGCCAGATCCAAGATTCGCAGCAGCTCTATGGGATTTTGCGCCAGGGGGTTTTGGAATTGGGGCGATCGCCCCTGGAATATCATTACCGCCTCTATACCAAAACTGACGCTGGCCCCAGCCGTGATCACAATGAGGATGCCTGTTTTCCGCCCCCCGGCAAAGTTTATCCCGATGCGCCCCTAGCAATTGTCTGTGATGGCATTGGTGGCCATGAACAGGGGGAAGTGGCCTCGGCGATCGCCATTGAGCAACTGCAAACCCAACTGGAAAATCTCACGGATCACCCACCGGAGCAGGCCGCTCAGATCCAAGAAAAATTAGCCGCCGCCGTGCTCCAGGCCAACGATGTAATTTGCGATCGCAACGACCAAGAAAATCGCCAAGACCGGAACCGCATGGGCACCACCGTTGTCATGGCCTGGGTTCATGCCCCCGAACTTTACCTGACCCACGTGGGGGACTCCCGCATTTATCGCATCACCACCACCAGTTGCCACCAACTGACCTATGACGATGACCTCGGTTCCCGGGAAGTCCGTCTTGGCTATGCCCTCTACAAAGACGCCCTGGCTTACCCTGGATCTGGGGCTTTGGTGCAAGCTTTGGGGATGAATCCGTCCCATTCCCTCCACCCCACCGTAACGTCCCTGGTGCTGGATCAAGACGCGATTTATCTTCTTTGTTCCGACGGCCTCAGTGATGATGGCCAAGTAGAAGCCCATTGGGCAGCGGAAATCGCCCCCCTAATCCAAGGCCAAAAAGATCTGACCCAGGTGGGCGATCGCCTGATTGAAATTGCCAATACCAAGAATGGCCACGACAACAGCACCATTGCCCTACTCCAGGTCAAAGTGCAAGGAGAAGTTCCCGAAACGCCGATTCCTTACCCGAAACTCACCCAACTACAACCAACCTTTATCCAACCCAAGGCACCGCCCCCCGTGGCAACCCAAATGTCTCGGCTCCGGGGACGCAAAACAGCAAATTCCCCCAGTCGTCTATTGCTGATTTTGGCTGGATGTCTGTGTTTGTTGGGGGTCGGCAGTTTGCTGTGGCAACGTTGGCAGCGGGAACCCCTAGGCAGTTCTCCCTCCACAACACCACCGACGATTAATCCTGTCCCCATTACAGATGTCACCGAAGATCCACCAACGGTAACGGTGCCCGCAGGGGAACCAGAGGAGACGACTTTACCCCTGAGCAAAAATCAAATTTTTCAGCTCCAGGAAAATCGTTCCCTCACAGCCTACGCCACACCAGAGGCGATCGCCACCGCCACCGCCGATCCGTTATTAATTTTGGGGGGCAGTATTCTTCGGGTCGAACAAATCAATGGGGATAATCAAGTGATGCTGAAACTTTGTCAAAAAGGCGATCAAAGCGCACCTCCAAGTCGCAAACTTTTGACCGAGGGCAATAATGCTTGGGTGGCCCTCGCTGACCTAGAGGGACAATTAACCCCTGATTTTACGGTGCCTGCCGCGAACCCTTGTGTGCCATCTGCTCTGGAATAAAAATGTTGGGGCTATCGATCTTCCGGAGGCATTGCATAATGGAGGGAGATTTAAGCCCCATGTGACCCTGCTGACCCTGCCCTTTGCCCCAAGAATTATGGCCGAATCCCCCACGAATCCGGTGAGTGATGACACAGCCCGCACCTTCCTCAAGGCGTTACCTTTTTTCCAGGGGCTACCGGAGGCAAGTCTACAAAAGGCGATCGCCCATCTGGTGACGCGGCCCTTCCCAGCCAACCAAATTATTCTTTTAGAAAAAGACTGGGGCGGTTCTGTTTACTTTATCCAGATGGGCTGGGTGAAAATTCGCACCTACAACCTCAATGGCAAAGAAATTACCCTGAATATCCTCGGCGCTGGGGAATTATTTGGCGAAATGGCCGCCCTCGAAGAAGCCACCCGTTCCACCGATGTGATCACCCTGACCGCCACCACCATTAGTAGTATCCCCGCCGCCGACTTCGTTGAATTGGTAAACACAGAGCCTCTGGTGGGAGTCCGTCTCGCCCAACTGATGGCCAAACGTCTCCGCCAAGTGAACCGTCGCCTCCAGGTGCGTGAAACCAATAGTCTGGCGCGAGTCGCTGATATCCTGGTCTTTTTGGCCGAAAGTCAAGGACAAGCCACAGACCAAGGGGAGATCTGCATTCCGAGTCTGCCCCATCGGGAACTGAGTAGTTTAAGTGGTCTGGCGCGGGAGACAGTCACGCGGGTTTTGACTAAGTTAGAAAAGAAGGGTTTAATTAGGCGCACCCCGGATGCTGTGTTTATCCCAAATCTGCGTGCCCTCGACGACATCATCCATTAGGCGATCGCTGTGACTGAGCATTTTTCTGATCCAAAGAATTCTCCAGAGGATATGAATTGGGTAGATTTAGATTCCCAAGCATCCCAACCCCCAAGCTCCTCCCTTACCCAGGTCAATAACCCAGATATTATTGCTCCACCGGCTCCCACCTCAGCGACAAGACATCGCAAAACCTTGGTGGTAGTCGAAACGGCTTTTTTAGCCAGCACCGCCAGCTTAATTTGGCTGATTAATTATTACTTTCCCATTGGGCCATTGCTGCGACTATTTTTTCCGTTGCCCATTGCCTTGGTCTATTTGCGTTGGGGTTCTCGGGCGGCGTGGATGTCAACCCTCGTCTCTAGCTTGCTATTGTCGATTCTGATGGGGCCGACCCGTAGCATTATCTACACCATTCCCTATGGTCTGATTGGTGTGCAATTGGGTTGGATGTGGCGACGCCAGGTGTCTTGGTATTGGTCGGTTACCCTAGGGACAATTTTGGGCACCCTCGGCTTTTTCTTTCGGGTGTGGCTATTGTCATTACTGCTCGGCGAAGACCTGTGGGTATATGTAATCTCGCAAATTTCGGAGATGGCGGATTGGCTCTTTCTCAAGCTGGGCCTGTTGACCCAACCGAGTTTACTGGTGATTCAGCTTTTGGCCCTGGTCATGCTGACTATTAATAGTGTGTTATACCTATTCGTGGTGCATCTGGTGGCATTGTTGATGTTGGATCGTTTAGGAAATTCGATTCCGCGTCCGCCCCACTGGGTTCAGGTGTTAATTGAGTATGAAGAATAGGCTTAAGGTTTATGGGAGCGCAACTGTATCAGCAAATCCGCGAATTTTATGATGCGTCTAGTCCCCTCTGGGAATCGATCTGGGGTGAACATATGCACCATGGTTTCTATGGTCTAGGGGGCACAGAACGGCTCAATCGTCGGCAGGCACAAATTGAATTAATTGAAGAATTTCTGGCCTGGGGCAAAGTTGAACAAGTTGGAAATTTTGTCGATGTGGGCTGTGGTATTGGCGGCAGTACCCTTTATTTGGCTGATAAGTTTAATGCGCAGGGCGTTGGGATTACCCTCTCTCCGGTACAGGCCAATCGGGCGATCGCCAGGGCGACGGAACAGAATTTACAGGATCAGGTTGAGTTTAAAGTGGCCGATGCGCTAAATATGCCCTTTCGGGATGGGGAATTTGACCTCGTCTGGACCCTCGAAAGTGGCGAACATATGCCCAACAAGCGGCAGTTTCTCCAGGAATGCACAAGGGTGCTCAAGCCGGGTGGCAAGTTATTAATGGCGACTTGGTGTCATCGACCAACGGATTCGGTGGCGGGCACCCTGACCCCGGATGAACAAAAGCACCTTGAAGATCTGTATCGGGTTTACTGCTTGCCCTATGTGATTTCGTTGCCAGATTATCAGGCGATCGCCACCGAATGTGGTTTAGAAAATATCGAGACAGCAGATTGGTCTACCGCCGTGGCCCCCTTCTGGGATCAAGTGATCGATTCTGCCCTCACCCCAGAAGCAGTTTTTGGCATTCTCAAAGCTGGCTGGCAAACCCTGCAAGGGGCATTGGCCTTAGACTTGATGAAAAGCGGTTTTCGGCGGGGTTTAATTCGCTATGGTCTACTCCAGGCCACGAAACCAAAAGCATAAATTCCCATGGGCTCAATTTACCGCGTTTGGTCTATATTCTTCAGGAGATCTTGAGATGGTTCAAACTCCCTTAAAACAATTAACGCTCCCAGAATTCCTCTCATTACCCGAAACAAAACCAGCGGGGGAGTATATCAATGGCCAAATCATCCAAAAACCAATGCCCCAAGGAAAGCATAGTTCCATTCAAACAGAGTTGGCCTCAACAATTAACTTGAAGTTGAGATCTTCAAAAATAGCAAGAGCCTTTTCTGAACTGCGCTGTACCTTTGGCGATCGCTCTACAGTCCCTGATATTTCTGTGTTTACTTGGGCAAGAATTGTACGGGATGAAAATGGTGAGATTGCTAATGCTTTCCAGCTTGCTCCTGATTGGACAATTGAAATTCTATCGCCGGATCAAAGTCAAACGAAAGTCACGAAAAATATCTTGCACTGTCTTGATCATGGCACTGAAATGGGGTGGTTAATTGATCCTGCCGAAAGAACAATTTTTGTATATCAACCCAAACAACAAACATTGGTTTTTGATGGGCCAATTCAGCAAATTGCTATGCCATCTTTTGCCCAGGCAATCCAGTTAACGGTCGAAGATATTTTTATGTGGCTCTTGGAATAAATCCAGTAATTTGTTAAAAAAAATCAAGGCTGATTGCTTGGTTCAGGTGATCAGCTAAAAAGTAGTCTTTTCAAAGCAGCATTCAAGACGCGATATTATTCCCTTACTGGGGCGATCGCCGCCAAGGTACTTCCCACCAAAAAAACCTTAAGGCGAAGATCCCCGCTAGCAACTGGAACCCGCCAAAAATCCCCAAGGCCCAGGCAAAGCCCCAGGTGAGCAGCTTTCCGAATAGCAAACTACCGATCCCAAACCCTGTAAAAAGAGTAAAAACCTTGAGACCCATGGTTTGACCGAGGTTGTCGTCGTCCCCCAAGTCCGTGACAATACCCACAAAAAGCGGTTGGGTCAAATCATAGCCAATGGACAAAATGACCACGGCCACCGTTGTCATCCAAGGGGTAATCGGCAAGATCATCACCAGACCCGACAGGGCCGCCATCACCAGACCTGCCGGCACTAACCAGCGTCGTCCCCAACGATCCACCGCTTTGCCAATCCAAGCACTCAGCAATAGGCCCGGCACCCCATAACCCAAAATAGTTAAACCAATATTCAAGGGACTCATAGTAAAGCGTTGGGACAAATACAAACCAAGCCAGGTAAAGACCCCTGCATGGTAAATCCCATTCCACAGGACATAGGCATAGGTGCGCTGGCCCCGAAAGCTGCGGAGTACCTGCCAGTATCCCCGGAAGATTTGCTGGATCGAAGGAGGAGATTCCTGGGGGGCTTCGTCAAACAGTGCACCATAGGGTTGCAGTCGCCACAGCACTAAACCAGCGGCGATCGCCGTGCCGATAAACAAAGTCCGCCAGCCAATAAACGGCTCTAGGATTGCGCCCCCAGCAGAACCCGCAGCCATCCCCCCTTCCATTGCCGCAAAGATTAAACCCAACATTGCGCCCCGACGCTCAAAGGGAAACAGATCTCCAATTAGAGCAAAGGTCATTGGAATAATGCCACTGGCCCCAATGCCCGTTAATAGTCGCCAAGTAGCTAATTGGGACAGATTTTGGGATGTCGCTGTTAACCCGGTACAAATTACAAAAATAATCAGTGCAACTCGAATAATTGCCCAACGACCAAAACGATCCGAGAGAATGCCATAAAAAAGAGCCATTACAGCGTAGGACAGCATATAAATCGGCACAATAAAGCCAATTTCCTGGACAGAAACGCCAAAAATCTCCGATAAACGGGGAATTAAAGGCGCAATCATGTAACCCTGCAAAAAAATCAAGCCCGCCGCCACAGCCAATAAATAGAATAAATTGCCATGACTTTTTAGCCGCAAATTCTGATCTGCGGGCTCTGTGTGACGCTGAACGTTGGCCTGTTTTTTCATGAAGAATTAAAAAGTTAGGAATTCCTCACAATATCCTAAGGGATGTTCTGGCCTAGGATAATCTTCTTAATTGCTCAAAACAGACCCAAAAAGCTTAAAACACAATGGTTTCTACCTTTAAATACATTTTTCAACAGAATTTATAATCACTCTCATTAACAATTGCAATCTTTGGGTTGATTTCATCACCGCCAACAGCACTTTTTTGGGTTAGAAATTCGTGGCGATCGCCTGCACCGGACAAGCGGGTAAACACTGTTCGCAAACCACACATTTTTGGCGGGTAAATTTTAGTTGAAACGTTTGGGGATCTAGCGATAATGCTCCCGTCGGACAAACCCCCGTACAGAGACCACAATCCACACAAATATCTTCGTTAATCACAATTTCTTTGCTCGCGAGGGAAACTAAAATCCCCTTGCCTTTCATCCATTCCAAGGCCATCTCAATGGCATCAATATCCCCCTGGAGTTCCACCACCAACTTGCCCACCTGGTTTGGAGCGACCTGGGCGCGGATGATATTCGCCGCAATATTAAAATCCTTTGCCAAGCGATAGGTGACGGGCATTTGTACCGTGTCCTGGGGAAATGTCAGAGTCACGCGTTTTTTCATCTTAAAAATTTCCCTCGAATTTTATCGCCATAATCATTTTGGTAGGGGTCTACCATGGTAAACCCCTACAACAGAATTTTTGTGGTGTATTCTGACAATTTTAAGCAAAAAAATGCGACCGTCCTAAGGCGATCGCATTCCGCATGATTCAAATTAAATTCAGGTCACAAAAACCGACAAAACCTTAGTAACGGGTTTGGTTGGGCTTGTAAACGATGAAGCTAACGGTTTGGCACTGCTTGATGTTGTCGAAACCAACAACACGGATGTAGCAGTCAGAATATTCACTACGGCACTCACGCACTTCGTTGAGTACTTCTTGAGCAGAGCTTGCGTTGAAAAGGGGCAGCTTCCACAGTGTCCAGTGGTGAAGTTCGGGAGTCGGATCTTTTTCGAACTCGATACCAGGAATATAGCCTTGATCCATCATGTACTGGACTTGGCGAGCGATTTGCTGGTCGCTGAGGGGGGGCAAGTAAGAAAGAGTTTCGTAACGCTTTTCTTTAGGTAAAGTTTTCATTGATTTATGTCCTCTTTATCGGATCAAAGTTTATTCAGAATCTTCTGAAGTATCAGACTCACCAGGGTCAGGTTCAGTCTGATCAGTTGATGAAGAATCAACTTGAGTTAAACGCTCTAATAAAGAACGGCGATGGTTTCCATTGGACTGCTTGATTTGGCTGAGGACCATCTCTGGTAAAAACTCCAGAACTCCTTCCGCAAGGCTTTCTCGCACCGTCAGAATTCTGAGGACAAGTTCTTTGTTTTCTTGCATCATCGCTTCGAGGTAAAGATCACTTTCCTGAATTGGATGATGCTTAGAGAACTCTCCTAACCAAATCGCCTGTCCAGGATTGGTTTCACTTAGCTGCTGACTAATCAGACGCACCGCTTGGTAGGTCAAATAGCTTTGCAAAGTGATGGCCGTTTCCTTCGCAACTTTTTTAAACTCCATGGGAGGAAATCATCAGTGAATAGGTAGATTGTGACAAACTTCCCCATCCACTGATGCTCATCAGGAGCTTAGAGAGTGTCAACGGTATCGAATTCGAACTTGATTTCCTTCCACAGGTCGAGGGCGGCTGCCAATTCAGGCGACCACTTACCTGCTTCACGGAGGACATCATTACCTTCACGGGCCAGGCTGCGACCTTCGTTACGGGCTTGAACACAAGCTTCCAGAGCAACACGGTTTGCAGTTGCACCAGGTGCGTTACCCCAGGGGTGACCGAGGGTACCACCACCAAACTGGAGGCAGGAATCGTCGCCGAAGATTTCAACGAGAGCAGGCATGTGCCATACGTGGATACCACCGGAAGCCACAGGCATGGTGCCGGGGAGAGAAGCGTAGTCTTGGGTGAAGAATACACCGCGAGAACGATCTTCTTCAACGTAGTCTTCACGCATCAGGTCTACGAAACCGAGGGTTGCGGCGCGATCGCCTTCGAGCTTACCCACAACGGTACCGGAGTGGAGGTGGTCACCACCGGAGAGGCGGAGACACTTAGCGAGAACCCGGAAGTGAATACCATGGTTCTTCTGACGGTCAATTACTGCGTGCATTGCCCGGTGAATGTGGAGCAGAACACCGTTGTCACGGCACCACTTCGCGAGGGTAGTGTTCGCAGTGAAACCACCGGTTAAGAAGTCGTGCATGATGATGGGCGTGCCGATTTCCTTGGCGAATTCAGCCCGCTTGAGCATTTCTTCGCAAGTGCCAGCGGTGACGTTGAGGTAGTGACCCTTAACTTCGTTGGTTTCAGCTTGGGATTTTTCGATAGCTTCTTGAACGAACAGGAAGCGATCGCGCCAACGCATGAAAGGCTGAGAGTTGATGTTTTCGTCATCTTTGGTGAAGTCAAGACCACCACGGAGACATTCATAAACCGCACGACCGTAGTTCTTCGCAGACAGACCGAGCTTCGGCTTAATCGTACAACCGAGGAGAGGACGACCATACTTGTTGAGGAGGTCACGCTCTACAGTGATCCCGTGGGGAGGCCCTTGGTAAGTTTTGATTAACGCAACGGGGAAGCGGATGTCTTCGAGGCGCAGGGCACGCAGCGCTTTAAAACCGAATACGTTACCAACCAAGGAAGTCAAAACGTTGGTTACAGAACCTTCTTCAAACAGATCGAGGGGGTAAGCAACGAAACAGAAATATTGGTTGTCTTCACCGGGAACGGGTTCAACGTTGTAGCAACGACCCTTGTAGCGGTCGAGGTCAGTCAGACCATCGGTCCATACAGTGGTCCAAGTACCGGTAGAAGATTCAGCCGCAACAGCCGCAGCACATTCTTCGGGGGGGACTCCAGGTTGGGGAGTCATCCGGAAACAAGCGAGTAAGTCGGTATCTTTTGGGGTGTAATCGGGGGTGTAGTAAGTCAGGCGGTAGTCCTGTACACCGGCATTAAACCCAGCAGATTTGGTCTGAACCATGCGGTTTTCCTCCAGCAAAAATGCTTATCTTTAACAGACAAATACCAGTAACGGTATCGTTGGTCGAAAACTTCAAAAATCTTACGTTGGCAAAACTGCTTTTTAAAATTCTGAAGATTCAAGTCTTATGACTTTCTTTAATCTGTGGGATATGTTACCACAGCCTCGACTTATTTTTATCTTTTAGCAACAAAAAAAGATTGCTTTTGTTTTTTGGGCTGATTAGCATTTCTAATGCTGTTTGATGGGCCTATTTTACCCTCACAAAAATACCTAAAAAAGCCATAAAGTCCCGCTCGAATTCAGCCATGCTACCTAATGAGACATTGGGCTAAAACCGTTTTCTGTCGGGATCTTTAGAGAGGGAAAGCGTTCAAGTGAGATGAATTAAGTATTTATGTTTCTCAACAATCTCCTTTAAGAACTTTAAACATTTAATTTTTACTCAAGAAATCATGAAAGTTTTGTGGGGCTAAGGCTCATCTGGTGGATTTGGGGTATTGAGAGAATTTTGGTGAGGGAATAGGGTCATTAATAGTTGATTGATATAAACTTGCCCGACAACTGGTGTTTTTTCGCCCGATTCTAGGGATTCCTTTGATTCTGGAACCGTCGGCATCACTTCGGTGTTTGGTGTTTCAGTTGGAGGGGATCCTGCTTCTGGTGGGGGCTGGACATTGGGACGGCTACCGCTGCTAGTGGGCGATCGCCCTGGTGGCGAAAAAGTTGTGGCAGTCTGGTTAGTTGTGTCCTCTGCCTGCCAAGGATCGAGGGGTTGGGTTGTCGATTGATTCGCGGGTTTTGGCAGTTGAGTCTGGTAAGAAGCGGTAGTTTCCTGGCGGGACAGATCGCCGATGAGGCTTTGGGGCGGGAGAATTGCGGCGGCGGCGATCGCCGTTTGAAATAGGGTAGAGCCATAACCTAAGCAGGCATTTTCCCCCACTGAGCATTGGCCAATAATGAGGCAGCCTGCCCCGATAATCGCGCCGGCATGGATCTCGATGTTGCCACCATGGGCCTGGATAATCGCACCTGCACCAATACAAGCACCAGCGGCGATCGCCACATAATTGCCTTCGGTTGCTTGCAGAATAACACCGGGGGCAATAACCGCACGGGGATGAATCCTTACATCGCCATTAATTTGAATATCTGGATGGGTAATTGCCTGGAAAGTCACAATGATTTTGTCAACGGTGATTCAATTAATCACAGGTGGGGTAAGGGTTGGGGGATAGACATTCGTTTTCTCCCCCATAACGAAGTGGTCGCGTTACACAACCTAGGGGCGTTGGATAATTTCCTCAAGCACCCGTCGTTTAGCCGCTTCATCGACACCAATCATGCGGACATATTCGCCACTGTGCTCCTGGAGACAACCTTCGAGGTGACGTAAAACTTCTGCCTCTTGGGTGCTGTCAATGGTGCCACAGCTACTCCAGGACTTAACCCGGAAACGGCGCTTATCGGCGTGTTCTGTTCCAATCTTGTAGCCTTGCATCAAAAGCGAACGGACTTTAGAAACCACGTCCCCACTGAGACTCCCACTACTGTGACCCCCGAAACCATTGCTGCTTGGAGCTGCTTTCGTGCCTCCCGAAAAACTACTGGTTGCGGTTGCTGTCTGGACAGGCGCATTGTTGCCAGGGCGTTGGATGATGATCTCTGCGGCCCGTGTTTTGGAGTTGGGGTCAACAGCGATTAACTGGACATATTCGTTGGGGAACTGGGCGGCGATCGCCTGGATATTTGCCAAAATCTGATTGGCAGAATGACCTTCCACAAAGCCTGCCCCTAGCCAAGACTGGGTTTTAAAACGGCGGGTGCTGGCGTGTTCTGCCGTAAAGCTACAACCCTGGGAAGCCAGAGCCGCGATTTGCCCTGCCACATCACCACCAGAGGCCGTGTTAACCACCTTGTTGCCGCTGCGACGGGCGGAGGCTGTTGCCTTAGTAGATAGAGTCCCCGTTTCCCCAGGACGCTGGACGATTAATTCCGCTACCCGAGACTTGCTGTGGGGGTCAACGGCAATGACTTGCACATACTCATTAGGATATTGACCCAACAAGCCATTAACGTTGGCAATGATTTGTTCCGCAGAATGACCTTCGACAAAACCGGCGCTCAACCAAGATTGCGTCTTAAAACGACGGGTATTGGCGTGTTCAGCGGTAAAGCTACAGCCCTGGGACGCTAAAGCATGGATCTGAGACGTTAAATCGCCCCCAACCGCTGCCGCTTGACTTCCCGCACTGGTGCCGTTGCTGCGGTTGCCGTTGTTGCTGTAGCTAGCCGTTGTCGATGTTTGGACTGGGGCACTATCGCCTGGACGTTGCACAACAATTTCTGCCGCCCTTGATTTGCTATTGGGAGCCACAGCGATTAACTGGACATATTCCCCGGCATGATCAGCCAGCACCCGGTTCAAGTTACCAATGATTTGATCAGCAGAATGACCTTCGACAAAACCAGCACTCAACCAAGATTTGGTTTTGAAGCGCCGCTTGTTGGCATATTCTGCGGTGAAGGTGCACCCTTGGGCGGCAAGGCCACGCACCTGATTGTAAAGATCTCCGTTTAAACTCATATTTCCCACCGATTGATGTTCGCTAGTACCGCTTGTATTTGTAGAAGAAGAGGGGGTTGGTTGCTGGTTGGCAGCAATCCGTGAACCATTATTAGTGGCCCCTGGGGAGACCTCCCGTAATGCTTCATTGATTTCCACCACCTGTTTGGCAAAGGCGCGATCGGCCTCGGTCACATTGGAGAGGCGCTCCACCTGCTGCTGGTTCGTAATCACAGCTCCCGAAGGCACATACTTGCCGGGGGGAATGTCCACATCTTGAACGAGGGCGTGCATCATGATGACACAACCATCGCCGATGCGGGCATTAAACACTGTGGAACGAAAACCAACAAAGCAATCGTTGCCAATGTAGGCGGGACCATGGACAAGGGCCATGTGGGTAATACAGCTGCGATCGCCAATCCAGACAGAATAGTCATGGCCATCTGCCCCAACAACACGGCCCTGCTCCAAACCATGGATCACAACGCCATCTTGGATATTGGTTGCTGCCCCGATATGGAAAGGTGCGCCCTCATCTGCCCGAATAGACGTTCCCGGAGAAATGAGCACATGTTCGCAAACTGTGACATCACCAATTAAATTCGAGAAAGAATGCACATAGGCACTTTCGTGAATCTTTGGTTCAGCTAAGTCCTTAGACCAAGGTGTTGGGGGAGCCGCGGTACTGCGGACTACCATGAATCAATCCCTCCTCTCAATGTCATTGATTGCTTCTCTCGCTAGCTTTTAACCATCCGCCATAAATTGCTTGAGATTACCAAACGAGCCACGCATTGACTTTGGGTAGTCCGGCTGGAAAGGATTCAGACCATTTAGCCTGCATCTTTCTTGCTGTAAAGGGAACGATTATCGACGTTGACCGTATCAATGATGCCGATGACCATCGCATCTAGGGGTCTTCCCTCCATTCCCGTTTCGGTACGGGCAGCACCACCACGACTGACCAAAACCCATTCATTGACGCCAGCGCCTACGAGGTCTCCTGCCACTTCATATTTAGGAAGGGGCTGACCCTGTTCATCTATAAATTGAACGAGCAAAAATTTAATCCCCCGGAGGCTTTCTGCTTTGTAGGTGCTGACGACAGTGCCACGTACTTTGGCAATTTGCATGAAAATTTATAACTAAAAATTTTTTTATTAAAAAATTACACTCTTCTCAGAGGTTGGGGATTCACGCTTTCACGAAACTGTTCTACGGCTTCGGTGTACCGGATCGGCAGAACGTATTCGAGGTTCTCGTGGGGACGGGCGATGATGTGGGTAGAAAGCACTTGACCACCGTTGACGCGGCTGACATTATCAGTACCGGCAGAAACGGAAGCTTGGACTTCAGAAACATCACCACGGACAATTACGGTAACGCGGCCACTACCGATTTTTTCGTAACCAACGAGGGTTACACGGGCGGCTTTTACCATCGCGTCAGCAGCTTCTACAACTGCGGGGAAACCGAGGGTTTCTACCATTCCGACTGCAATAGACATTGAGTTTTTCTCCTCTTGCTTTTAATTAATGGTTTCTGGAAATCACAGAGGATGCGTGACCGAAAAAAGAATGGTGATCGCCCCTCTGTCCCAGGGTTAATAGGTTCTGAATTGTTCTACTTCTTCGGTGTAGCGAATCGGCAAGACGTATTCGAGGTTTTCGTGGGGACGGGCGATGATGTGGGTAGAAAGCACTTCACCACCATTGACACGGTTGGCGCTCTCAATGCCAGCGGAAACGGAGGCTTGGACTTCAGAAACATCACCACGGACAATCACAGTAACGCGGCCACTACCGATTTTTTCGTAACCAACGAGGGTTACACGGGCGGCTTTTACCATCGCGTCAGCAGCTTCTACAACTGCGGGGAAACCGCGGGTTTCAATCATTCCAACTGCAATAGGCATCTAATTTATCCTCGCTTATCAAGCTTAATGTCTTAAAAATACTAAGGAACAGGCGTCCCCCTGGGAGTTTGGTCTGCTTCTAGTTGGGATAACGGAAGCGGCATAAGACCGACCACTTGCCTCTGCGCAGGGGTTAGGGTCCTTTACAGGCTTTATAGTGGACAAGGCGATCGCCAAGAATCGCGTTTGTTACTAATTTTGATTTTGGCAAGCTATGAAGAGCATAAGCAACAATGGCACCTTTGACAACATAAACTGCAATGATATTTCGTAATACCAAGGTTAAGTAGAGTCAATGCTTCATCGTTTAAATAGACAGGGGTTTCTAGAAGAAGTTGCCCAAAGGTCAGAGGACTAAGCTTTTCGCTGCTGAATGAAGGCGATCGCCTGTTGGAGCGCATCTAAACGATTTGTTACACGATTGCGGGGTGGCAGCAACTTTAACACTTCTAATCTCCTCAGGCGATCGCGCACCTGGCCCATGGCCCCCACTAAAAACACTTCCCGTCCCCGACCGTGGGCATCCCGGATCATCGTCTCCACCGCCAGGGAGGCCGTCACTCCCATCCTGGGTACCTCACTGAGGTCTAAAATTAAAACCTCGTATTTTTCAACAATGGCCATCCGTTGGGCAATCCCTTTCGCCGCCCCAAAGCTCATGGGACCACCTAAACAAAAAAGAATAATGTGTCCCTGGGCCTGGTGTAACAGTTCCCGTTCGCGCTCATTTAATGTATTTGTATCGGCCCCAGCAGTGATGGTTTCTAGCCGCTGCATTTGCAAATCTGTGAGGCTTTTGACCGTCAGGAGATTCGCCACAAAAACCCCCGCTGCCACCGCCGTGATTAAATCGACAAAGACGGTTAACAATAAAACACCATACATTAATCCCGTCGCTTTCCAGGAAATTTTGTGGGCCCGTTTCAAGAAACTCCAATCAATAATGTCAATGCCCACCTTAATCAAAATGCCCGCTAAGACCGCATGGGGGATAGGGGCCGTGAGGGGGGCCGCCCCAAGTAAAATCACCAATAACACCAGAGCATGGAGCATACCTGCAAGGTTGCTTTTGCCCCCAGAGCGCACATTGATCACTGTCCGCATCGTTGCCCCAGCCCCCGGTAGTCCTCCCACAAAGCCGGAGAGAAAATTGCCAATGCCTTGGCCGATTAATTCTTGATCGGAGTCGTGCTGGGTACGGGTGATATTGTCCGCAACTAAAGAAGTCAGAAGCGAATCAATGGCGCCTAGGGTACCGAGGATCACGCCATAGCCAAGCATTTGACGCAACAGAGGCAGGCTGAAATAGGGCCAATGGAGGGTCGGAAAACCCTGGGGGATGTCGCCAATGCGCGCCAAGTCAGGATTGGGAATTAACAGAGATAAAATCGTGCAGATGACCAGAGCCAGGAGAGGAGAGGGGACAAGACGATTGAGTCGGGCCGGTGAAGCAAATACAATCGCCAAAGTCAGAAGGCCCAGGGCCGTGGCCCCGAGGTAAGGATGGGTTAGATCGTAGGGAATTTCTTGAACGGCCCCCAAAATATTGGCGCCGCCGGGATAACCAAGTAGGGGGCCAAACTGAAGCACAATAATGATCACACCAATCCCAGACATAAACCCAGAAATGACGGTGTAGGGAATTAGGGTGATGTATTTGCCCAGGCGCAGGATGCCTAGAAGGATCTGAAAGAGACCCCCCAACATGACCACGGTGAAGGCGATCGCCAGGCCTGTGGCCGGATCATCAGCGGTCTTCGCGGCGGCGGTAAAAACCGTTGCCATCACCACCGTCATCGGCCCCGTAGGTCCCGTGATCTGGGCGGGGGTTCCCCCAAACAACGCGGCAAAAAATCCAGTACAAATGGCCCCATACATTCCGGCGATCGCCCCGGCTCCAGAAGAAACCCCAAAGGCAAGGGCAAGGGGGAGTGCGACAATGGCCGCCGTTAGCCCCCCAAAAAAATCACCACGCCAATGTCTAAAGGTTGGGCGGGAGATCCAATGCCCGATATTTGCGATTGATGCCATGGAGAGGTTTACTCCAACGAATGAGTTGGTGACGGGAAAGCGGCCCGCTGGGCATCAACTCAAAGTTATCTTTTTAGAATTTCAAATTGACGGTCAACAGCCACTACGCCAATCATAGAAGTGGTTCCCCTCGGCTGAATTTTAAGAAACATCAAAGGGTCGGCAAAGGCTGACATTTCGACTTAATAATTAACAAAACCATGTAGGCGATCGCCAAATTATTATTTCTTAACGCTATGCCAATTAAGCATCGTTATCACCACAAAAAAGCCTCAAACCTTTGGGAAATCGCCATCTAATCGATTACACTCTCTTACAAAGACTGTAGACCGACGATTTGAAATATTTTCTGGCCAATCCACCCAATGCCAATCAACCTTCTGTTGTGATTTTCTAGACACCCTCCATGAGTGAATTTCTTTTACAAAGCGTATGGCTAGTTCCAGTCTACGGAATTACGGGGGCACTCTTGACCTTGCCTTGGTCCCTCGGGTTAATTCGGCGCACCGGGCCTCGACCTGCCGCCTACCTCAACCTGATCATGACCTTTTTGGGTCTTTTACACGGTTCCTTTGCCTTCGCTTCCCTTTGGAACATGCCCCCCCAACAACTATCACTGGAGTGGCTCCAGGTTGCCGATCTAAACCTTTCCCTGGTTATTGAAATTTCTCCGGTTAACCTCGGCGCAATGGAACTGGTCACTGGCATTTGTTTCATGGCCCAACTCTACGGCCTTGGGTACCTAGAAAAGGATTGGTCTATTGCCCGCTTCTATGGCTTGATGGGCTTTTTTGAGGCGGCCCTATCGGGTTTGGCCATTAGCGACTCGCTGCTCTTGAGCTATGGCCTGTTGGAAGTATTAACCCTTTCTACTTACTTATTAGTTGGTTTTTGGTACGCCCAACCCCTGGTCGTGACAGCGGCGAGGGATGCTTTTTTGACCAAACGGGTCGGCGATATCTTGCTCTTGATGGGCATTGTTGCTTTGTCTAGCTATGGTACGGGGCTCACGTTTAGTGAACTAGAGACTTGGGCGGCGAATCCCCCCTTGCCCCCCTGGGAAGCCAGTCTCGTGGGCCTTGCGCTCATTTCCGGGCCGATTGGTAAATGTGCCCAGTTCCCGTTGAACCTCTGGCTTGATGAAGCGATGGAAGGGCCAAACCCAGCGGGGATTATTCGTAATTCGGTGGTGGTTTCTGCGGGGGCCTATGTGCTGCTCAAAATGGAGCCTGTCTTCACGATTACGCCGATCACCTCCGACGCTTTGATTATTATCGGTACTGTAACTACGGTGGGGGCTTCGTTGGTTGCCTTGGCCCAGATTGATATTAAGCGGGCTTTATCCCATTCCACCAGTGCTTACCTTGGTTTGGTGTTTATTGCGGTGGGGTTAAATCAAGTCGATATTGCCCTGTTGCTTTTGCTAACCCATGCGATCGCCAAAGCGCTCTTATTTATGAGTATTGGTGCGGTTATTCTCAATACCCACGGCCAAAACATTACGGAAATGGGCGGCCTCTGGTCGCGGATGCCGGCAACCACTAGTGCCTTTGTGGTGGGGTCAGCGGGGCTTGTGTGCCTCTTTCCCCTGGGGACGTTTTGGACGATGCGCCGTTGGGTCGATGGTTTTTGGGATACGCCCCCGTGGCTCGTGCTACTCCTCGTGGGCGTAAACTTCTGTTCCAGCTTTAATCTGACCAGGGTCTTTCGTTCTGTTTTCCTCGGTGCCCCCAAGCCAAAAACGCGGCGATCGCCTGAGGTGGTCTGGCAAATGGCTGTGCCTATGGTGAGTCTGATCCTAATGACCCTGATGGTGCCTTTCTTTTTACACCAATGGCAATTGCTCTTTAACCCATCCCTGCCGACCCTTGTTGAACGGCCGCTCATCGTGACTTTAGCAATACCTGCACTGATGATCGCGGGAGGTCTCGGCTTAGTCGCTGGTCTAACGATTACTTTGAATCCTTCCCTGAGTCGCCCCCGACAGCTTTATCTGCGCTTTTTGCAGGATTTGCTAGCCTACGATTTTTACATTGACCGCATTTACAACGTGACGGTGGTTTGGCTGGTCACAACCCTTTCAAAACTTGCCGCTTGGTTTGATCGCTACGTTGTGGATGGCTTTGTCAACTTGACCGGTTTGGCGACACTTTTTAGTGGAAGCGCTCTACGTTACAACGTTTCGGGACAGTCTCAATTCTATGTTTTGACGATTGTTTTAGGGATGATCCTCGGCCTAGTCTGGTTTATGGCCACGGGTCAATGGACGATGATTACGGATTTTTGGTCGAATCAGTTGGCCTAAGGAGTTTCCCCCTTTGTTGTTAAATCTGCTTTTTTGTGAATTTTGGAGGAAAGAATGCTGAGTGCCTTAATTTGGCTGCCCTTGGTCGGAGCTCTGTTGGTGGCGATACTCCCCCAGGGAGAAAAAAATCAGTTTTCCCGGACGATGGCCCTGGGAGCGGCTGCCCTCGTTTTTGTTTGGACAGCTTGGCTGGGGCTCCATTATGATGTGGCGATCGCCGGCCTCCAATTTGTTGAACATTATCCTTGGATTGAGTGGTTGGGCCTGAACTACGATCTCGGTGTTGATGGTCTATCGTTGCCCCTCCTTGCCCTCAATGCGTTGTTGACCCTAGTAGCCCTCTGGATTAGCCCGAAGGATCTGCACCGCCCCCGCTTTTATTACGCCCTCTTTTTGCTCTTGCAGGCGAGTGTCAATGGGGCGTTTTTGGCCCAGGATGTGCTGCTCTTTTTTCTGTTCTACGAAATTGAAATTATCCCTCTATATTTCCTCATTGCGATTTGGGGCGGCAAAAAACGAGGCTATGCCGCCATTAAATTTTTGCTCTACACAGCCGTTTCCGGCATTTTAATTCTGGCTTCTTTCTTGGGTCTGGCCTTCCTCACAGAATCTAATACCTTTGCCTACAGTGCCCTCCACAGTGATTTGTTGCCCCTGACCACCCAATTAATTCTCCTCGGTGGCATTTTGGTGGGCTTTGGGATCAAAATTCCGTTTTTGCCCTTCCATACTTGGCTCCCGGATGCCCACGTCGAAGCGTCTACCCCTGTATCGGTGATTTTGGCGGGGGTGCTCCTCAAAGTTGGTACCTACGGTCTACTGAAGTTTGGGATTGGCCTATTTCCTCTGGCTTGGGCTGTCGTGGCCCCTTGGTTGGCGATCTGGGCGGCGATCAGTGCCTTGTATGGGGCTTCCTGTGCGATCGCCCAAAAAGACATGAAAAAAGTGGTGGCCTATTCCTCCATTGCCCACATGGCGTTTATTCTGCTGGCGGCGGCGGCGGCGACCCCCTTAAGTTTGGCAGCGGCAGAAATCCAGATGGTCAGCCATGGTTTAATCTCTGGGCTGCTCTTTTTGTTGGTGGGCATTGTCTACAAAAAAACGGGCAGTCGGGATGTCGATTATCTACGGGGACTGCTCACCCCAGAACGGGGTCTGCCTTTGACGGGTAGTTTGATGATCCTGGGGGTCATGGCCAGTGCGGGTTTGCCGGGGATGGCGGGCTTTATCGCTGAATTCCTCATTTTTCGGGGCAGCTTTCCGGTGTATCCAGTGGCGACTCTCCTGTGTATGGTGGGGACAGGTCTCACGGCGGTGTATTTTCTGCTGATGATTAATAAGGTCTTTTTTGGCCGCTTGACCCCAGAACTCATTAATATGTCCCCGGTCAATTGGGCGGATCAGTTTCCGGCGGTTATGTTAGTGATATTGCTGTTCGTCTTTGGGTTGCAGCCCCAGTGGCTGGTGCGCTGGAGTGAGATCGACACAGCGGCCTTGGTGGCATCCCCGACGGCTATTGAAATTTCTTTAAAGTAAAAGTAAGCGTTTAAGAATTGTGGATATGAATATGGTCACTGCTGTTTTAGAGCCTTCGCGGCATCCCCTTGCCCCTTTCATTCATCGCCTTGAGCAAGGTTTACCGATGCTGGAAAATAGCGATCAAAATGTGATGGAAGTGGTGGGCATCCTCAAGAGTTATGGGGTGGTCTTAGATGCCTACTCGAATAATCTGAACTATGTGGCCGAATCGCAATTTCTCAATGTTTTTCCCTTTTTTAAGTATTTCAACGGCCAATTAACGGGCGATCGCCTCCTGAAACATTGGTGGCATGACCGGATTAACTTTGAATATGCCGAATATTGCATGAAGTCGATGTTTTGGCATGGTGGTGGGGGTTTAGATGCCTACCTCGACACGCCAGAATTTATTGAGGCCGCCAAAAAGGCGATCGCCGCCCGCTGGAAAAATAATCCCTTCATGTTGGGTTTGAATAAACTCTTTCCCGATTTTCTCCTAGAGCAAACTCGACAAATGGCCTACTACACAGGCTTGGGTCAGTTTTGGCGCGTCATGAGTGATATGTTTCTCGACTTGAGCGATCGCTACGATGCCGGCGAAATCAAAACCACTGCCGACGTGACCAACCACGTCCTAGCCGGATTGGTGGCCGATGCCAGCCGTCCCATCACCTACAAGGTCGAAATCAAAGGGGAAGTGTATGAGTTGATCCCAGAATCTGCGGGTTTAACTTTCCTGATGGATACTGCTGTTCCCTACGTTGAAGCGATTTTCTTCCGGGGAACCCCCTTTGCTGGCACCATCTCCTACAATGCCCAGGCCGCCCAAGTCCCCGCCGAACAAGGGATCTTTACCTATGGGGCCCTCTATGCCGACCCATTACCCATTGGTGGTTCGGGGATTCCGCCGACTCTATTGATGCAAGATATGCGCCACTTCTTACCCGATTATCTCTGGGATTACTATATGGGCACCCTGCGCAAAGAGCAGGATTTGCGGGTTAAAATTTGCCAAACCTTCCAAAAATCAATGTTCTGTGTGACCAGTGCGGCTTTGATGGGGCTGGCTCCCCACGGGTTAGAACCCAAAACCCTCGCTGAGCAACAGGCAAACCGTGAATTTTTTGAACATTGGATGGATCGCCTCTTAAGTTCTCAAATTAAAGCTGTTAATAGCCAAGCATAGAGAGAACAGCTGCTTTTCTTATCCTGTAGAAAAACAAGTCAATATTTGGGCTTGGAGGAAATACAGATTCCTTGTGAATTTGCGCTGATCGGATGATTAGTGGAGGTAGGTGTAGCTTTCTAAGCTTTGACGATAATGGTTAATCAAAAGTTGTGACTGCTGGAGGGTTAGGCGTTTTTCACTGAGGGCTTTCTCTGTGCGACACCGCATTGTTTCGAGGAGATCGGCCACGTCATATTGCACATACTGCAAAACTTCTTTGATCGTGTCCCCTTCTACGAGGTGTTCGAGGTGATAACCGTCATCGGTCAGGCGCACGTGTACCACATGGGTATCGCCAAACAGGTTGTGGAGGTTGCCCATAATTTCTTGGTAAGCGCCCATCAAAAAGAGACCCAGATAGTAAGGCTGACCATTGGGAGGGTGCAGTTCAAGAAGATTTTTACTTTCGGCCTTGGTATCAATAAAACGGTTAATACGTCCGTCGCTATCACAGGTTAAATCTGCCAGGATGCCTTTTTTTGTCGGTTCTTCGTGGAGTCGGTGGATCGGCATAATCGGAAAAAGCTGATCAATGGCCCAACTGTCTGGCACCGATTGAAACACAGACAAATTCACATAGTAGAGGGCGGCCATATTTTGCCAAAGTTCTTCAAAGTCTTCGGGGATGCTGGCTTGCCCCTGGATAATCGAAAAAATCTTTTGACAACAAGACCAGTACAATTCCTCGGCATTGGCGCGATCGCCTAAGCTGAGATAGCCCAAATTAAACAGGCTGATGGCTTCGTCTTTGAATTGCATGGCATCGTGATAGTTTTCCTGGTAATTTTCTGGGGTAATAGTGTCGTAGGTTTCTCGCAAATTACGCAGCACCAAATGCTCTTTATAGTCGGGCTTCGGGGGCAAAATCGGGTCAACTTCACTACTGCCGAGGACATCAAAAATTAACACAGCCTGGTGGGAGGCGATCGCCCGCCCACTTTCACTTACCAGCACGGGCACGGGCACGTTAGTTTCATCGCAAGTATCTTGCACCGTCGCCACCACGTCGTTGGCGTAGTTTTGCATGTTGTAGTTCTTCGAGGAGGGGAAATTGTTCTTGGAGCCGCTGTAGTCCACCGCGAGACCGCCGCCCACATCCAAAAAGCCCATGGGAGCGCCGAGTTTTACCAGTTCCACATAGATTTGTGAGGCTTCTCGGATGGCAGACTTAACAACACTGATCGAGGAAAGTTGGGAACCGATGTGATAGTGCAACAATTGCAGGCAATCGAGCATTTCCTCTGCCTGTAGTTTTTCCACGAGCCGCAAAATCTGCGGAATGGTTAGCCCAAATTTAGCGCGATCGCCAGAGGAGCCCCCCCAACGACCAATGCCGCGACTGGCAAGCTTGGCGCGAATGCCCAACATCGGCCGGATGCCCAAACTTTGACTCGCCCGAATCACCAAGTCTAATTCTTCCGGCTGTTCGATCACGATCAAGGCGCGGTGTCCCAATTGGGTCGCTAGGAGGGCCGTTTCAATGTAATGCTGGTCTTTATAACCGTTGCAAATGAGCAGTCGCTCTTGATCGGCCTCTGGTTCCAACAGGGCGATCGCAATCATAAGTTCTGGCTTAGAACCCGCTTCTAGGCCCAGGTGGTGGGTGCGCCCCAATTCCACAAGATCTTCTACCAAATGGCGCTGCTGATTGCATTTGACCGGATAGACACCCCGGTAATGGTTCGGATAGTCATACCGGGCGATCGCCGTCGCAAAACAGTCCTGGAGCCGTTCAATGCGATCGCGGAGAATATCCGGAAAACGAATCAAGAAGGGTAAACCAATGTTTCGCTGCTTGAGGGATTCTACCAGCTCAAATAGATCAATACTCGTCCCTGCGTCCCCAAGGGGAGACACCTGCACATGACCCTGGTTATTAATCGAAAAATATGGTTCCCCCCACCCTGCCACTTGGTATAACGTCTCGCTATCCGCCACTGTCCAACGGGTATTTACTGACTGTTCCAAACAACCAAGGGCTTTGTTCATCGTGGGTTTGCAACCTATTCCATTAAATTTTTGCCGGGCCTGGACAATTCTCAAAAATTGCCACTCTCTTATTTTCCCAGAGACGCCTCATCATACACAATGTTTTTGTGAAAATGCTGGGGAATGATTCGGCGATCGCCCCACCGCCAATTGTGGCCGATGAACTCTCCATGGTTCTAAATTTTTTCTATACTTCTGGAAACAGACCCTACCGACCCTTGTTAATCTGTTAATAACTTCTGGCCATACCTTCATCCTAAAATTTTCCGTTTATCCTTGCATATGCCGCCAACCCTCCCTTCCACAAAGCCGATCATCGCGCAACAGCCCACACCGATTACAACCTTAGATCGCCCGACCTTTGGTGGCATTGCCCTATGGATTGCCCTTGCTTCAGCCTTCTTCTGCACTACCCTAGGTCTTTTGTTCTATATTCGTGGCATTAATCAAAAGCACAAAAAAGAAGCCAAGCTCAATCGTTACAAAATTAACGATCTCAAGAAAAAACTCAAACTGGCCCTGAACACCATCAAGAAAATGGAAAGCAACCCGGACTTGGTGCACTCCCGGGAGTTTAACCTCGATTACCTCCGGATGCGGATGGAAGAAGATCAGTTCCACTACGTGATTGTGAACCAGCTCAAAATTAAGGTGCGTCTAATTATCAGTGTTGCTCTACGCCCCAGTACCGCCGATGTAGCTACCGTCGGTATTGCCACCAGTGGTCGCCCCGTGGATGAAATTTTTGACGTTTATTACGACACGATTAATCGAGAAGGTCAACGTCAAGAGGGGGTTTTATTTCGGGTAAATATTAGCCTTACAAAACTTCCCGCCCAAGCTAGCAGCATCACCGTTGAACAAATTATTGATTGTCTTGAAAAGTTCCTCAATCCCAGTGAAGCCCCGGACTATTGGCAGCCCACGGTGCAAGGGCGTGTCGTCACCATTGAATGGGATCAAAAAGCAAAACCCACACCGCTACTCCTCTTTAAACAGTCAGAAGAAGGAGACAATGTGAGTTTTCGTAGTATTGCTTGATGATCTCTAGCAGTTAGCGAAAATTAGGGAGATTTGAGAAGTATGCGTCATTAACTACCCATGCTGGTAAAGAAATCAATGGTGTCCTTCAGGGCAGCAATAAACTGATCGATTTCAGCGGTGGTGTTGTAAAAATAGAGGCTGGCGCGGGCACTGCCAGAGGCATCGAACAGACGGTGGAGGGGTTGGGTGCAGTGGTGGCCGGAACGAATGGCAACGCCGTCGTGGTCGAGGAGGGTCGCTAAGTCGTTGGCATGGACACCAGCAACGTTAAAGGCCGCGAGGGCCGCCCGACCTTCCCCTTGGGCATCGGGTTGTTTGCCATAAATTTTTAGGTTCGGGATGTCCCGGAGTCCCTTAAAAAGATAGGCAGTGAGTTCAGCTTCGTAGGCGTGGATGCGATCCATCCCAATTTGAGAGAGATAATCCACCGCCGCTCCAAGGGCGATCGCCTCACCGATGGCTGGGGTTCCCGCTTCAAATTTGTGGGGCAGTTCACCGTAGGTAGAATGATCAAAGAAGACCTCGGCGATCATTTCTCCACCCCCCAAGAAGGGAGGCATCGCTTCGAGAATGTCCCGTTTTCCATAGAGAAAACCAATGCCCGTGGGCGCACACATTTTGTGACCAGAGCCGACGAGCCAGTCACAGTCCATTTGCTGCACATCAACGGGCATATGGGGCAAACTCTGGCAGGCATCAATGAGAATTTTTGCGCCATATTTGCGGGCCGCTTGGATGATCTCCGTCACCGGATTTACATTGCCCAAGGTATTGGAGACATGAACCACTGTGACTAGCTTCGTTTTGTCGCTAAGTAGCGCTTGGTATTGCTCAAAATCAAAGGTTTCATCCTGGGTTAACGGCACATACTTCAAGACAGCCCCAGTTTTCGCCGCGATCATTTGCCAAGGCACAATGTTGCTGTGGTGTTCCATCACCGACAGGATAATTTCATCCCCCGGCCCCAGATTACTCAACCCCCAACTGTAGGCGACAAGATTAATCGCTTCACTGGCATTGCGGGTGTAAACGATTTCATCACGACTGGCCGCATTGATAAACCGGGCGACTTTATCCCGTGCCCCTTCGTAGCCATCCGTTGCCCGGGCACTCAGGCTATGGATCCCCCGGTGAACATTGGCATTATCTTGCTGGTAATAATGCAGCAACGCATCGAGGACGGCCTTGGGTTTTTGGGAGGTGGCAGCGTTATCGAAGTAGATCAGTGGCTTTCCGTGTACGGTTTGGTGCAGGATGGGAAAGTCGTCACGAACCTGTTCGGTAAGGGGTTTCGGTTGGGTTGTGATCATAGGGGATTCACTGGGTCGGATGGGTGAGCGGGAACAGTTGGGGCGGCAATTTACAAGTTAGTCAACGGTGCGACAGGCAACACAACCCGTAAGGGCCTGCTGTAAATGGGCGATCGCCACGGTATCGAGAATTTCCGCAGCAAAGGCATCAATCAGCAAATGGCGCGCATCATAGTCATTGAGACCGCGACTGCGGAGGTAGAAAATTTCCTCGGCTTCCAGTTGGCTGACGGTGGCGCCGTGGGCACATTTCACGTTATCGGCGGTAATTTGCAGTTCGGGTTTGGTATCGACTTTGGCCTTGGGAGACAGCAGCAAATTACGGTTCAGTTGGGCCGCATTAGTCATTTGTGCTTTCTGAGGCACATGAATTTGGCCGTTGAAAACAGACCGGGCCGCATCGTCAATAATGCATTTATGGAGTTGATCGACGCTGCCGTAGGGATGCTGGAGATAAACGGCGGTGTGGGTGTCGCTGAGTTGTTCAGCGCCAACCATGGTTAACCCCTTTAGAATGGTTTCTGTTTGGGGGCCGTTTTGGGTCAGGGTCAGGGTATGGCGACTCAGTTGGGCACCAAAATTAACTTCTGTGAGTTGGTAATGGCTGTCTTGGGCCTGAGCGATCGCCGTATTACCGAGATGAATCGCGCCCCCAGCTTCCCGTTGTACCCGCACATGGTTAAGGCGGGCATTGGCCTGCACCCAAACTTCTGTTAAAGCATTGTTGAAATAGCGGTGGGTATCTTGATCGGTGCAACCCTGGGCGATCGCCCCGTAATATTCCACCACATTAGCTTGGGCTCCCGTTTCCGCAATCACGAGACAGCGGGACTGCATAGCCGTCGGTTGATCCGCACCGTTGCCCAGAAATAGCAGTTGGATTGGCTGTTCAACAACGGTATTTTTCGGCACCCAAACAATGGCGAGATCCCCAAGACCTGCATCATTGAGGGCGGCAAACACATCCAGTTGCTGAGTCTGCTGGCCAAGATATTTGGCGATCGCCGCTTTTTGAGCCGTCGCTAATGCCGTGAAGTTGCCGACAAAAACGCTGTCAGGTAATCCCGAAACGCAGGACTGGTCGGGGGCATAGTGGCCATTCACAAATACCAAACGACTGTTGGTTGTTTCCGGTAGGGCAAAAACTTCCAAATCTGCCGCCGTTGGGGTTGTCGGTTGCGCCGCCTGAAAAGCCGTATTTTTGAGCACAGATAAATCTGTTACCCGCCAGGCTTCATCCCGTCGGCTTGGGAATTTTCCTTGGCGAACTTTTTCAAGGCCTTGATCGCGAATGGCTTGAAATTCCGCTGATTGGTTTCGGTCGAGTAATCCGAGAAATTTTTCCAGATTGGGATCGACTTCTGTCGGTTGACTCTGGGAAAAGGCGATCGCCGCTGTCATGGTACCGCTAGACATCGTTACACAACCCCCGCAGTCAGTTCTTGATCGAGGAAATCATAGCCCGTTGCTTCTAATTCCAGGGCAAGTTCCTTACCGCCACTCTTCACAATCCGGCCATCGTACATCACATGGACAAACTGGGGCGTGATGTAATCCAATAAGCGTTGGTAGTGGGTGATTAAAAGAAACGCATTATCGGGTGTTGCCAATTGATTAACCCCTTCCGCCACAATTCGCAGCGCATCAATATCGAGGCCAGAATCAATCTCATCTAAAATGCCTAGGCTCGGCTCTAGTAGGGCCATTTGTAAAATTTCGTTGCGCTTTTTCTCGCCCCCAGAAAAGCCTTCGTTCAAGCTTCTTTCGAGGAAACTGGGGTTCATTTTGACCACTTCGAGTTTTTCTTCGATCAAATCCTCAAAATCAAAGGCATCAATCTCCTCTTTACCCTGATGCTTGAGCTTGGCATTGTAGGCAACCCTCAGGAAATCAAGGTTGCTCACCCCAGGAATCTCTAACGGATATTGGAAGGCGAGGAAAATACCATCTAAAGCCCGTTCTTCGGCTTCTTTTTCCAGCAGGTTTTCGCCCTTGTAGATAATTTCGCCACCAGTGACTTCATACTCAGGGTGGCCCGCAATAATTTTTGACAGGGTGCTTTTTCCTGAACCATTCCGGCCCATAATTGCGTGGATTTCTCCTGCTTTGATCTCTAGATCAACGCCCTTGAGGATCGGCTGACCATCGACGGTCGCGGTCAAATTTTTAATCGCTAAAATAACGTCACTCATTGCCTTCAATTGCTTATTTCTGAACTAAAAAACGAATACTTATTTGCTGATAATTGAGGTTTGAAGCTACCCAACAGTGCCTTCGAGTTTGAGGCTGAGAAGTTTATCTGCTTCAGCCGCAAATTCCATCGGTAACTCACTGAGTACATCCTTACAGAAGCCACTAACAAGCATTGAAATGGCGTCCTCTTCGGCGATACCCCGCTGGGCAAAGTAAAAGAGCTGCTCCTCGCCAATTTTTGCAGTGGAAGCTTCATGTTCCACCTTGGCATTTTGATTATCCACTTGGATGTAGGGGAAAGTATTGGCCTCCGCCGTATCGCCAATGAGCATCGAATCACATTGGGAATAGTTACGCGCTCCGTCAGCTTTGGGGTGCATTTTCACCAAGCCCCGGTAGCTATTTTTCGATTTGCCCGCCGAAATGCCTTTAGAAATGATTGTGCTACGGCTGTTTTTACCGATGTGGATCATTTTGGTGCCCGTGTCGGCCTGCTGGTGATTATTCGTTAAAGCAATGGAATAAAATTCACCTACGGAGTTATCGCCGAGCAAGACACAACTGGGGTATTTCCAGGTGATCGCCGAGCCGGTTTCTACCTGAGTCCAGGAAATCTTAGAATTAATACCTTTACAGAGGCCCCGCTTCGTCACGAAGTTGTAGATACCGCCTTTGCCCTCTTCGTCTCCCGCAAACCAGTTTTGGACGGTGGAATATTTGATGTCAGCGTTGTCGAGGGCCACCAATTCAACCACAGCAGCATGGAGTTGATTGGTGTCAAACATTGGTGCAGTACAACCTTCGAGATAGCTCACGGAGGCACCTTCTTCGGCGATAATCAGCGTCCGCTCGAATTGACCTGTTTCCCCATCATTGATCCGAAAATAGGTGGACAACTCCATCGGGCATTTCACGCCTTTGGGAATAAAGACAAAGGAACCGTCACTAAACACAGCAGAGTTGAGCGCCGCAAAGTAGTTGTCAGAAGTGGGCACAACGGTACCGAGATATTTTTTGACCAGGTCTGGGTATTCCTGCAGTGCTTCGGAAATGGAGCAGAAAATTACACCGTGCTTGGCGAGGTCTTTTTTAAAGGTGGTCGCAATGGAAACGCTATCAAAAACGGCATCTACAGCGACATTGGATAGACGCTTTTGTTCTGAAAGGGGGATGCCTAGCTTCTCGAACGTTTCTAGGAGGGCCGGATCAATTTCGTCCAGGCTCTCGATTTTTTTAGTTTCTTTTTTGGGGGCAGCGTAGTAAACGATGTCCTGGTAGTCGATGGGGGGATATTTAACGTGGGCCCATTCTGGCTCAGCCATTTTAAGCCACTGGTGGTAAGCTTTGAGACGAAACTCCAGCATAAAGTCCGGTTCGTTTTTCTTGGCGGAAATTAAGCGAACGACATCTTCGCTGAGGCCACGGGGAATTTTTTCCGTCTCGATATCTGTGACGAAACCATATTTATAGGGCTGATTGACAAGGGTTTTGACGGTCGCACTCATGCTGGGGTCAGTCTCTCTACAGAATGGGTAATGCTTTCTGGGTTTGGCGTTGTCGGATTAAGAAAACGCGATATGATTAGTTTAACAACTGTTTGGTTGTTTTAGTTTCTATTCAAGGTACTTTAACAACAAAAAAGTTGTCAAATATTTGTGGTAGATCTTGTCTAACGGCTTATCCATGACCCTTTCTGACACCCGCGCCGAAACCCGTTCAACGAAGCATGACATTTTGGAATATTTATTGAAACATGGTCAAGTTAAGGCTGTGCAGTTGGCGAAATCTTTACAAATTAGCCCCCAGGCGGTGCGACGCCACCTGAAAGATCTAGAAGAAGAAGGCCTCATTGAACACCGGGCAAAGCAGGAGGGTTTGGGGCGTCCTAATTATTTTTATGGTCTGAGTCGGGCCGGCCGCGATCGCTTTCCGAACCGCTATAACGATTTTGCGGTGTCTTTTTTGGATACCTTGGCAGAGACGGCGGGGGAAGAACAAGTTAAGGAAGTGCTCCGCAAACAGTGGCAAAAGAAGGCCCACAGCTACCGCGATCGCCTTGGGGATGGTTCCTTACCAGAGCGTTTAGCCCGTTTGGTCAATTTACGCAAAGAAGAAGGCTACATGGCGGAGGTCATTCCGGCGACAGACCATGGTCATGACGGTTTTTTATTGACGGAACATCATTGTGCGATCGCCGATGTGGCCGAATCCTTTCCGATGGTCTGTGGTAACGAACTGGAGATGTTTGAAGAAGTTTTACCCGACTGCACCGTAACCCGCACTCAATGGATCAACGAAGGGGAACACCAGTGCGGCTACATCATCCAAGCCAAAGATTAATCAAACAAACACATTAGCCCTGACATTGGGGACAAAAATGGGTCGATCGTCCACCGAGTTTGATCCGTTCGATGGGATGACTGCAAACGCGACAAGGTTCTCCCGTGCGCCCGTAGGTGAGAGCCATACCGCCATAGTTGCCGTTGGTGCCCGTGGTGCTGACAAAATCGCTAAAGGTGGTGCCGCCTTGGGCAATAGAAGTTTCCAGCACTTCGACAATCGCTTTATGGAGCTTCTCAATTTCTGACATCTTTAAGCTGCTAGCCTTGCGGGTGGGATGAATACCCGATTTAAACAGCGCTTCGTCAGCATAGATATTGCCCAAGCCAGTCACGATGCTTTGGTCAAGCAAGAAAGTCTTCATTGGCCGCTGGCGCTTTTCGCAGCAAGTAGCCAGCACATCCGCCGTAAAGTCTGGGGAAAGGGGTTCCACACCCAAGCGTGTCAATCCCGTAATTACAGATTCCACAATAGTTCCTGCTGGTACCCACCAAATTTGCCCAAAGGTGCGCAGGTCAACAAATCTCAGTTCGCGATCGCCTGTCAGGAAAAACCGCATCCGAGTATGTTTTTGCACAGGCACATCCGGGGTTGTCCAGAGAAATTTCCCCGTCATCCGCAGGTGAACGCCAAGGGTAGAACCATCGGATAATTTTCCGAGTAAATACTTGCCGCGCCGTTGCCAATCTTGAATAACCAAGCCTTGGATTGCCCCTAGAAAGTGATCGGGATCTGTAGGATAGGCCAGGGTTTTCCGGAGGAGAATTTCTGCCCCTGTAAACCGCTGATTTACACTAATCTGCATCAAACCGCGACGAACGGTTTCCACCTCTGGTAGTTCTGGCATGGATTCCCCTGAACGATGTTGCCTTTGCCGATTGAAGCAGTTTTTTAGGGATGGAGCAACTTGGACGAGCCTTGCGTTACTGAATGAAGAATTAATTCTGCATTTTTTAGGAAAGGATGATTTTAAATTTTTTCCGGCCCTTAATCCGGTAGATAGAAAAATCGCGGTCAATGGTGGCGATGGTATCTAAATTTAATTTTTCTGCGAGAAGCACTAAGCAAGAATCCGCAAAATCCATGGGTAAATCACGGTACTTTTCTGTCAGTTCCCGTAGCCGCTGAAAATCATGGTTTTCAATTTGATGAATTTCTACACCACCTCTACTAATCCATTCCAGAAAATCAATTTGTGCATTGCGATTGAAATCTAACAGATGGAGGGTTTCTGTGATTGAGGCAATCGTTGTAATCAGCGGCAGATTATTGTTTCTAATGAATTCCAAGGCTTTTGGATGATATTTATCCGACGCATCAAACAGGGCAATCAGCGGCCCAGAGTCAATTAAGATCTTTTTTATGCTCGCTTCGCTTTAAGCTTTTCTTTTAGGAGCATTTTTCGACAGGAAGATAAATCATCTCTACCACTGCTATATTTGCCAAACAAATCTTTGCCAGTTTTCCAAGCACTTTGTTGGTCGAGATTGTGAATGTATTCAACTAGGCTTTTGCGGATTAGTTCAGATTTTGTGATGCCTAAATTTTTGGCCGTATTACTAACTATTTTGTCTAGGTCTGGGTCAAGTCTTAGGGTAATCATTAACAACACCATTGTCGTATCGCATATTGTAATACAACAAAATTGGGGGAGTGCCGGTGGCTGAAAAAAACTTTGCGATCGCCTAACCCCATCCTCTATTTTGGAAACATCAAATTTTTCTCCCCCGAACATCATCATGTCGAAGGTCATTGTCACAGGCGCTGCGGGATTTATTGGCTCTAGCCTCGCAGAAACCCTACTCCAGCAGGGGATTACAGTGGTGGGTGTTGATCAGGTGAATGACTATTACGACACCACCCTCAAGCGTAAAAACCTAGCCGCCCTCGCTCAGTACCAAAATTTCCAACTCATCGAAGCAGATATCCAGCACCTCGATTGGGAAGATCTGCTGAAAGGTGTGAGTGTGGTTTACCATCAGGCAGCCCAAGCCGGAGTACGGGCCAGTTGGGGCATCGGCTTTCGGGACTACACCGAGCGAAATATTAATTCCACCCAGGTGATGCTCGAAGCGGCGAAAAAGGTCGGTACTTTAGAACGTTTTGTCTATGCGGGTACATCCTCGGTTTATGGTGATGCGGAAACCATGCCCACCCCAGAAACCATTTGTCCCCAGCCCGTTTCTCCCTATGGCATTACAAAATTAGCGGCGGAACGGCTCTGCTGGCTTTATTTAAAAAATTACGCTGTCCCGGTCACATCCCTGCGTTACTTCACGGTGTATGGCCCCCGGCAACGGCCCGATATGGCTTTCCATAAGTTTTTCCGGGCGGCAATCCTCGGTGAAAGTATTGGTATTTATGGCGATGGGAAACAAACCCGTGATTTTACCTATATCAGCGATGCGGTACAGGCGAACCTTTTGGCAGCCCAGGAACCAAAGGCGATTGGCGAAATTTTCAATATTGGCGGTGGCAGTCGGGTGATTTTAAATGATGTGCTCGATGAAATTGACCAGATCGTTGGCAAACCGATTCCACGAAACTATGGCGATCGCGCCCGGGGAGATGCCAGACATACCAGCGCCGATGTGACCAAGGCGAAAACGATTTTGGGTTATGACCCCCAGGTGAAACTCAGTGAGGGCCTGCGGCGAGAATGGGACTGGATTCAAAGTCTGTATTAGTTTGTATGAAAACAATCCCTGAGGCACATTGATTATGGCGCAAAATTTACCCGCTCCCCCCCAACCTTTGCCCGATGAACTTTGGGGTGAAAATTGGCGTTTTGGCAGCATTCCCGCCGGAGATTTTTGGGATTTGTTTGGCGATCGCCCGATCCCGATTTTGTCACTGCCGGAGGAGTTGCAGCCGGTGAAATTGGGGCTAGCTTCTAATGTGTTGATTCCGGGGACGATTATTTATGGCGGCAGGCAGTCGATGCAGTTGGCCCAGTGGCTCCAGGAGCAGCAACCCCAAACGGTTTTTTACCAGGAAACGGAGGCCAACCTCGCGGGCGGACTTGTCCTTACCGGGGCCGATACCCAACGGTGGGTGATCATGACTTTCCATGACCAGGCGATCGCCAGCGCCGGACAACGTTACCAACAACGGCTCCAGCAGGCCCAAGGGTTACATTTTCTCTTGATCCAACCGGACGATTCTGATGTGACCCACACCGCCCTTTGGCTCCTAAAAGCTTAGGGATTAGCAAAAATTTGCCCACAAAAAAATCCCAATAAAAAGCGATCGCCACCTGAGAGGAATAGGAGAAGGGCGATCGCCGACAGTTTTTTTCAATACTATTTCTAGACACCTAAACCTGGGTCTAGCTTTCCGTTAACTTGGTGAACAGGTTGTCTTTCACCAGCATTTGCCGAAACATTTCCATTAAAAATTCTTGGGCTTGCTCCAGGCTCAGGTCTTGGGTACGGGTTTCAAAGATTTGCACCTGTAGCCTTTGTTCGAGGGTCAAATTGGTTTCCGGGGACATGGGCAGCTCCTTGCCAATAGCTCTGGCGAATATTGCGAATGTCTCTACTGCATTTAATCTAACCTCTGTCAATCATTCTGTCAAAATTGAAACAAAAAGAAACAATGGGGCGATCGCCTATTTCCCAGGGAGCGGCCCGAAATTCGTTAAGCTGAAAGATGTTTTTAACAAACA
The DNA here is from genome assembly GCF_963876085.1 of Synechococcus sp. BDU 130192. Lineage (NCBI taxonomy): Bacteria > Bacillati > Cyanobacteriota > Cyanophyceae > Synechococcales > Synechococcaceae > Synechococcus > Synechococcus sp. BDU 130192. Next base: position 178,786 of record NZ_CAWNNO010000033.1, read on the forward strand.
CCGATAAAACGATATTTTTGTAATCAGCCAAGACCCAGAGGACAATTTTTCGATATGCAAAGCTTTGCGGATGCCAAGGAATTTTTCCAATTCAGTGCCGGACAATGGCAGTCTCGACGCGTTACCCACCATCTCCCCTTCCGACGGGCCGAATCCGGTGGTTCTAATATCCAAGTCGAAACCCTCGAAAAAGACGACCCCCGCATCATTGAAATTTGCCAGATGCACGACATGGATGCTAGCCTCAGCGTCGGCGGCTCCTATGTCACCTGGGCGGGCACGATGCAATGGGACAAGGACGATGAAAACCACGAAGGTAGCACGGTTTTTGCCCTCATCCCCGATGCTGACAACCCCCGCCAAGGAAAACTGCTGCGGGAGCGCGGCTATGCGGAAATCGTCCCCGTCGCTGGTGAATATCATCTGGATCACGAAGATGGCCTCGTTCTGACCACCGAATACGAAACCATGACGATCTACGAACGGTTTTGGTTCGCCAACCCAGACCTACGTCTGCGCACCAGCACCGTAAAACGCTTTGGAGGCTTTAACACAACAACTTTTTGTATGGAAGAGCGTATCCAGACATCCTCGGCAACGGCGGCTGCGGCTGCGGAAACCAATCCCCTTTACGCTATTAGCGGTTGGTAGTGGGGAATTTTCGGCCATTTTGCCCCCCAGGGATATCCGTGTTGCTGCAGTCAAAAAGATTCCGCCTGTCCATAGGCTTTCGGAGCAAACAGTGTTAGCATAATAGACTGCAATATTTGTATTTTATTTTCTACAAAAACAGATTATGGCTTTAACGCAAGAGCGTAAACAGGAACTCATGGGCGAGTATCAGGTACACGAAACTGATACTGGGTCTGCGGATCTCCAAGTGGCCTTCCTCACGGAGCGCATTAACCAACTGACCGAACACCTCAAGGTCAACAAAAAAGACCATTCCTCCCGGCGTGGTTTGTTAAAAATGATTGGGAAACGGAAGCGCCTTTTACAATTTATTAAATCCAACGACCAAGAACGTTATCAAACCTTGATTGGTCGCCTCGGAATTCGTCGTTAAGTTTTTACCCAACCCATGTCCTCTGAACCGAAGCGAGATCGACTCCCCTTCGAGCCAAAGCAAACGAAGCAAAAGGCTCCCAAAAAGCCCCCAGCAACGGCAACGACCCAGTCTAATTCAGGATCAAATGCACCTAGGCGATCGCCAAAGGATGAGGCCAGTTTATCGGCGATCCCCGATGCAGTGAGCAAACGGATGATTCGTCGGATGGCCTTATTCTCCGGGATTCCCACGGCTATGGGGATCACATCTTTTGTGGTGTCCTACTATATTGTTTCCCGTGAACTGCTGGAGTTGCCCACCATCGCTGTGCTGCTGGTGAGCCTGGGCTGTTTCGGTTTGGGGGTTGTGGGGCTGAGCTACGGCATTCTCTCCACATCCTGGGATGAAAATCGTCCGGGGAGCCGTCTCGGTTGGGAGGAATTTAGTCTGAACCTCGGCCGGATGGTTCAAGCCTGGCGCGCCAGTCGCCGGGAAGCCCGCAGCAAATCTTAAAGTTTAGACCCTTGGTTTTTCAGGGTTTCCGAGCTTAAATATCACGTATGCAGCCTTGTCGGTTATCAAAATTTTCTCAGGTGAATGTGTCAAGATAAGACTGGGAGGGTGGCGATCGCCGACAATTTAGTTTTTAAGAACGTTATCCATAAAAAACGCCCTATTACATCGTTATTCCATAAATAAAATTTCTTTTACCTGTCGTAAATCTTCGAGGAAATACCATGATCGTAGTCATGAAAGTTGGCACTCCTGAAGCCGAAATCAACCGTTTAGGGAGTGAGCTTAAAGAGTTAGGCCTGACCCCCGAAAAAATTGTTGGGGCCCACAAAGTGGTCATTGGCTTAGTGGGAGACACCGCCACTTTTAACATTGAACTGATTCAAGAAATGAGCCCCTGGATCGAAAATGTACTCCGGGTCGAAAAGCCCTTTAAGCGGGTCAGTCTTGAGTACCGTCATGGTCAATACAGCGAGGTCGTTGTGCCTACTCCGAACGGGGATGTCACCTTCGGCCCCAATCATCCGGTGGTCGTCGTCGCTGGCCCTTGCTCCGTTGAAAATGAAGAAATGATCGTTGAAACTGCCCTCCGGGTCAAAGCAGCCGGGGCAAAATTCCTCCGGGGTGGGGCGTACAAGCCGAGAACTTCGCCTTACGCATTCCAGGGCCACGGCGAAAGTGCTTTGGAATTGTTGGCGGCAGCACGGGAAGCCTCCGGTCTAGGGATTATCACAGAAGTAATGGATACGGCGGACGTAGAAAAAATTGCTGAGGTTGCCGATGTGCTCCAAATCGGCGCGCGCAATATGCAAAACTTTGCCCTCTTGAAGAAGGTAGGAGCTCAGAATAAGCCGGTGTTGTTGAAGCGCGGGATGGCCGCTACCATCGACGACTGGTTAATGGCTGCAGAATATATTTTGGCGGAAGGAAATTCCCAGGTGATCCTCTGTGAACGGGGGATTCGCACCTTCGATAGTAAGTACACGCGTAATGTTTTGGATCTATCGGTGATTCCGGTGTTGCGCAGTTTGACCCACTTACCGATGATGATCGATCCGAGCCACGGTACAGGGAAGTCTGAATTTGTTCTTTCGCTGGCTAAAGGGGCGATCGCCATTGGCACTGATTCGCTGATGATCGAAGTTCACCCCAATCCGAAGAAAGCCCTTTCTGATGGCCCCCAATCCCTCACCCCAGAAGCGTTCGACCAGGTGATGCAAGAACTGGCAGAGGTTGAAAAATTAACGGGACGTGGCCAAAAGGAATTGGCAACAGTTTAAGGCCCCTGTGATGGCTGGTTAATGTCAGTACCCTAACGTGATATCCCTGCTACTTGGAGTGGGGATTTTTTATTTACAAGTCAAGGTTGCCGCAAAAATCTTGGCCGTTGTAGCTTAAAGGAAGGCACCGGAAGGAATTTAAGGTGATGGAAAAAATGGCACAGCAAGCGGACGTTTTAATTTTAGGAGGCGGGATCATTGGTTTGGCGATCGCCGTCGAATTGCAACAACAGGGTTGTGCCGTGACAATCCTGAATCGAAACTTTACCGAGGCTGCCTGCCATGCCGCTGCCGGAATGCTCGCCCCGGAGGCCGAAGGGTTAACAGGAACGATGCTCGAATTGGGGCGGCGATCGCGCAATATGTACGCCGACTGGTGCCGCAAAATTGAACAACTCAGTGGCGTCGATGTGGGTTACTTGCCCTGTGGTATCTTTGCTCCCAAATCCGTTGCGCCGAACCAAACCGTGACCGATAGTGCTTCTGTTTGGCTAGGCCGCGCCCAACTGGCCCACCATGAACCGGGTTTTGGTGATGGAGTGGTAGGAGCCTGGTGGCACTCCGAAGATGGCCAAGTAGACAACCGCCGTTTGAGCCAAGCCCTACTCCAAGCAGCGCGGGGTCTGGGGGTGGTGATTAAAGAAGGCGTCACTGTGTTGGGTCTCCAACAAATCCAAGGGCAAGTGCAAGCGGTGCAGACCGATCAAGGGCTATTCCAAGCGGGCCATTATGTCTTAGCCGCAGGTTCCTGGTCGAGTCAGATTACGCCCCTGCCCGTTTATCCGATTAAAGGGGAAATGATGTCCCTGAGGATGCCGAATCCTGAGGCCCTCCGGCGGGTGATTTTTGGTGATAATCTGTACCTCGTGCCGCGCACCAATGGCACCCTAATCATTGGGGCCACCGCAGAAACTGTACAGTGGCAACCCAACAATACCCCCCAAGGGATCCAAACCCTGCTGAATAAAGCGATTCAACTGTTGCCGAAACTCAAAGATTGGGAAATCACGGAACTCTGGTGGGGTTTTCGGCCCGCAACCCCCGATGAAAAACCGATTCTGGGGGCATCCCCTTGTGAAAATCTTACCTATGCCACGGGTCATTATCGCAATGGCATTTTATTGGCTCCCATCACGGCGAAACTCATTGGCGATCGCCTAATCCGCAACCAAGCAGATCCCCTCCTCCAACATTTTTCTTACCAACGCTTTTTAGATAACCCAACCCATCAACCCATGCAAAACGGTCACAACAGTCAGAATGGTCAAAACGGTTCAATGCCGAGCTTTTTTATCAGCCCCAAAACCACAACTGCAACGCCAAACCCCACGGAAACCCCTGATCAGCTGGTCATTGCCGGTCGTCGCTTTACCTCGCGTTTGATGACAGGAACGGGGAAATATCCCTCAATTGCCGCAATGCAAGCAAGCGTTGAAGCCAGCGGTTGCGAAATTGTCACGGTGGCAGTGCGTCGCGTTCAAACCAAAGCCCCAGGCCACGAAGGACTTGCCGAAGCCCTCGACTGGCAAAAAATTTGGATGTTGCCTAATACGGCGGGCTGTAAAACTGCCGAGGAAGCGATCCGGGTAGCTCGTTTAGGTCGGGAAATGGCCCGTCTGTTAGGCCAAGAAGATAATAATTTTGTCAAATTAGAAGTGATCCCCGATGCTCGCTACCTGCTACCGGATCCCATCGGTACCCTCGAAGCTGCAGCACAATTGGTCAAAGAAGGGTTTGCGGTGCTGCCCTATATCAATGCCGATCCTCTGTTGGCGAAACGCCTAGAGGAAGTGGGTTGTGCCACGGTGATGCCCCTCGGTTCTCCCATTGGGTCGGGCCAGGGGATTCAAAATGAAGCCAACATCAAAATTATTATTGAACAGAGCAAGGTTCCCGTGGTGATTGATGCGGGGATTGGCTCCCCTAGTGAGGCGGCCTACGGGATGGAATTGGGAGCCGATGCGCTATTGATCAATTCGGCGATCGCCCTCGCTAAAGATCCCGTACAAATGGGTCGAGCCATGGGGTTAGCCACCACTGCCGGCCGCCTCGCTCACCTGGCCGGGCGCATTCCGGTTCAACATATTGCCAGTGCCAGTTCTCCCCAAACTGGACTGGTTAGCACCTAAGTTCCTTCTGTCAATTGAATGCGGCGATCGCATCATCAATATTCTGATTTCGCAAAAGCGAGCCAGGCCCGTAGTTAACACTACAAAATCTCCCTGACTGAATGTTTACCTTGGTCAAATCACCCTGGATATCCAGCCGACGCCCATAGCAACATCAGTATTGAAATCAGGATTAACTCCATGACTGACGCCGCCACAATCCAAAAAATCAAACTCACAAAAATCGAACAAGCCAAACAAGCCAAACCCGGCTTAGCGATTAAAGATGAGTTGGCAACCCTGGCCCAGGCTGGCTGGGAAGCCATGGATCAAGATGACTTAATCATTCGTCTTAAATTTCTGGGACTTTTTCACCGACCGGTGACCCCAGGCAAATTTATGCTGCGTCTGCGGACTCCCCACGGCATCCTCAACAGTGCCCAAGTGCGCGCCCTAGCAGAAATTGTGCAACGCTACGGCGAAGACGGGAGTGCCGACATTACAACCCGCCAAAACATCCAATTACGCGGCATTCGACTGGAAGACACCCCAGAGATTTTGACGAAATTAAAGCAAGTGGGCCTCACCACGGTACAGTCTGGCCACGATAACGTGCGCAACATTACAGGGTCTCCCGTCGCCGGTATCGACCCCGAAGAATATTTTGATACCCGAGAACTCGCGGCCCAACTCCAAAATATGATCACCAATTACGGTGAAGGCAGCCTCGAATTTAGTGACCTCCCCCGGAAGTTTAATATCTGCCTAGAAGGAGCGCCGGATAATTCTTCCCACGTAGAAATCAATGACATTGGCTTTGTCCCGGCCTTTAAGGATGGGCAATTTGGTTTCAATGTTCTTGTCGGCGGATATTTTTCTGCCCAGCGACAAGCCGAAGGGATTTCGATTAATGTTTGGGTTCCCCCCAATGAGGCTGTCCTTGCGGTCAGTCGTGGCATTTTAGCGCTATATACCCGCCACAGTGCCGAGGAGGGTCTCCGGGGAAATCGGGCCAAAGCGCGGGTATTGTGGCTGGTTGAAGCGTGGGGTGTCGATGCTTTCCGGGCGAGATTAGAAGCAGAAATTGGCCAATCCCTAGAACCGGCAGCCCCAGAACACGCTTTAACCATGGATAAGCGAGATCACATCGGTGTCTATGCCCAAAAACAAGCAGGTTATCACTACGTGGGCTTGCATGTCCCCGCCGGACGCTTGACCGCAGAGGACATGTTCGAGGTAGCACGCCTCGCAGAAACCTATGGCAATGGCGAAATTCGGGCCACAGTAGAAGAGAATTTCATTATTCCCTACGTCAAAAGCGAAAACGTTGAGGCGCTACTCCAGGAACCGTTACTAGAAAAATTCTCGGTGAATCCTTCGACCCTAGTACGTTCCTTTGTGTCTTGCACGGGAAATCGCTACTGCAATTTTGCCCTTGTGGAGACGAAAGAACAGGGGTTAGCCCTGGCCCGCGAATTGGATGCCGAATTAGATATTCCCCAACGGGTACGAATGCACTGGACTGGCTGCCCAAATTCCTGTGGTCAAGCTCAGGTGGGTGATATCGGCTTTATCGGCTCTAAAGCGAAAGTTGATGGTGCAATTGTCGAAGCGGTCAATGTGCTCACTGGGGGAACGGTCGGTAACCATGCAAGCCTCGGTGCGCCGGTAGCTCAGAAAGTGCCCTGTGGGGAAACCCTCAAGGCAACTGTGAAGCATATTTTAATCGAACAGTTTGGAGCAACGCCGAAGTCGGAGTAGGCTGAAGTTCTTTTAATTTTGCTTTAATCTTAAAAACTTACAAACTATCCCACAGAATCCGTCAGTGACTCTGTGGGATTTTTGCTGGATGGAATTTGTTGGGACGAGGAGACTAAATTTTTTCGCTGACCCAGATTCGATAGAGCTTACCATTCGCATCTGTTAACCAGTGAGCTACAAGGCGGGTCGGCACATTTCGATCTGTTTTGAGGGGAAAAGGGATCGAAGTTTGGGGGGTGGTTGGATTAGCAACATGATGCATTGTTCAAATCTCCTGGACACGCCAATAGGTAATGAAAGGATTAAGTCATAATTTACTTTTTCTTAACCTTGGTTTTAGTATACACCGAAGCTTTTTAGGAATTTCCTTTGTATCAGGGTTTTAAAACGGAAAAGTCCGTAAGGATATAGTTAATCTATTCTTAACCTTAGAGCGGGATTGGGGGCGATCGCCTTGCCTCTGGGGATAGCCTCAGGCGACGAATTCACGGGAGGCAGCTTTTTAATTATTCGTTACAAACTTCATGAAAAATCACATTCACCGAGGCCGAAAACGTGCCAATTCAGGTTAGTCTGGAATACTAGTTTGACCTGTGTCGACCTAAAGAAGCCTTGCAACATCAGCCTTTGGGCCATCAGGTAAACCCTTTTAATAGATAGATAAAACTTCTTCCCACGCAACCATGACAGCTTTGCAAACAGAATCCACCAATGCCAGCCCCGCTAAGCCTGTGCCCCCCAGTGATTCCAAAGAACGGGTGAGCCAGTTTATGCAGCAAATCCAGGACAAAATTTGTCAGGGATTAGAGATGGCCGATGGAAAAGGAAAATTCCAGGAAGATTCTTGGCAGCGACAGGAGGGCGGCGGCGGTCGTTCTCGGGTAATGCGTGAGGGGAATGTCCTTGAACAGGGAGGGGTCAACTTCTCTGAGGTGTGGGGCGATCAATTGCCGCCTTCGATTTTGAAGCAGCGCCCTGAAGCCGCAGGCCACGGGTTCTATGCCACGGGCACATCAATGGTGTTACATCCGCGCAATCCTTATATCCCAACGGTTCACCTCAACTATCGCTATTTTGAAGCTGGCCCTGTCTGGTGGTTTGGCGGTGGCGCAGATTTGACGCCCTACTATCCCTTTGCTGAGGATGCGGCCCATTTCCACAAAACCTACCAAGCCGCCTGCGATCGCCACCACAAGGAGTATTACAACGTCTTTAAGCGCTGGTGTGATGAATATTTCTACCTGAAGCACCGGGACGAAACCCGTGGGGTCGGTGGTTTGTTCTTCGACTATCAAGATGGCACTGGGGAATTGTATAAAGGCCCCCACCCCGATAAAGCTGCCGCTGCCTACAGTAAGGATTTAGGGGAACAGCCCCAGCGCAGTTGGGAAGATATTTTTGCGTTTGTGCAAGACTGTGGTGGTTCCTTCCTCGATTCCTATGTGCCAATCATTGAACGGCGACGCAACACAGAATATGGCGATCGCGAACGACAATTCCAGCTTTACCGCCGGGGCCGCTACGTCGAATTTAACCTCGTCTATGACCGGGGAACCATCTTCGGCTTGCAGACCAATGGCCGTACCGAATCGATTTTGATGTCTTTGCCACCCCTGGTGCGTTGGGAATATAGCTACAGTCCTGAGCCTGGTACCCCAGAGGCAGAACTTTATGAACGGTTCCTTAAGCCCCAGGATTGGGCCAACTGGCAAGGTTAAGAATCGGCCTCTTTTAAAGAGTCAAAACCGAAAGGGAAAATTGTAATAATCACTGGGGTAAATCTGGGGGCACGAACGCCGGAATTTCCCCAGAATTTTGATTTGGGGCATAATAGCTCAGGTATTACCGGAAAAGTCCCAACACCATCGGCTGTAGCTAAAGCTGCTTTGGGGTGTTGTTCACTAGCCCGGTCAGCTTTATTGTGCCCTAGAGAACGATTGATGCGGGTTACACCGAGAACACTACAAAACTATAAAAAAACGGCACGACCCATCGTGACCCTGACGGCCTGGGACTATGCGATCGCCCGCTTAGTCGATCAAGCTGGGGTCGATGTCATCCTAGTGGGGGACTCCCTCGCGATGGTGGCTCTCGGCTATGAAAATACGCTGCCTGTGACCCTAGAGGCGATGATTCACCATACCCAGGCCGTTTGTCGGGGGGTCAAGAATGCCTTAGTGGTCAGCGATCTTCCTTTTTTAACCTACCAAGAAAGCCTTTCCCAAGCGATCCATACGGCGGGTCGAATTCTCAAGGAAACCACCGCCCAGGCGATCAAACTGGAAGGGGGACACCCAGCGATGGCCGAAACGGTGGAACGTCTCACTCGCTTAGGCGTACCGGTGATGGGTCATGTGGGCCTCACTCCCCAATCGGTGCATACCCTGGGTTATCGGCAACAGGGCAATACGGAACTAGAAGCGACACGGGTAATCCAAGAGGCGATCGCCCTCGAACAGGCCGGGGCCTTTGCGGTGGTCTTAGAACATATTCCAGCGACCCTGGCACAGACGATTACCGAAAAACTGACAATTCCGACCATTGGCATCGGCGCGGGACGCCATTGTGATGGGCAAGTGCTGGTAACAGCGGATCTTTTGGGCCTCAGTGAAAAAGCGCCCCCCTTTGCCAAACAATATTTAGACTTAGACAATCTGATTACCAACGCAGTCCAACGCTATAGCGATGATGTTCGTACGCAGCAGTTTCCGCCCCATCTGGGCTCCTAGATTTCTCGTATTAGGGGCAGGGGTACTGATGGGCATGGCCTCGGCCCCCGTCGAAGCTTGGTATCTAGCTTGGATCGCCCTGATCCCCCTCTGGATTTATCTGGGGCGATCGCCCCAAAGGACTAAGTCATTCCCGTCTGCTCAAGGTCGTAAAGGGCTACGGGCGATGCGTAATTTTTACCAGAGATACAAACAGCCCCTCTGGTTGAGTTTTTATTGGGGTTTGGGGTACCAGGGTTTTACGCTGTTTTGGATTACGGGGATTCACCCGATGACCTGGATGGGGGTTCCTTGGCTGTGGAGTTTGGCGATCGCCATTCTTTGCTGGATCATAATCACCCTGTGGGGGGCGGGCATCCCGGTGCTCTGGGCGTTAGGGATGGTTTGTTTCGAGGAATTTCGTGCTTCCTTCGGGCCTTTAAGCTTTGCCGGGCGACTTTACCGGGTTATTTATGGGGCGTCCCTGTGGTGTGTGATCGAATACCTCTGGAGCCAGAGTGATCTCTTTTGGCACTTCCTTGCCTTTAGCCAGAGTCCCCATAATTTAGCGATTTTACAATTGGCTCAACTGTCGGGATTTACCACCATTTCTTGGCTGATTGTGCTGGTGAATGGCTGTCTTGCGGAGGCCTGTTTCGATGCGACTGGGACTGTGCGCTTCCACCGTTGCAGTGGTCTGTTGGGGGGACTCACTCTAATTCTTCTAGGTAGTGCTCACCTGATTGGCTGGTCGCTACTGCAGACAACGCCCGTTACCAGCGATCGCCCTGCCCAAATCGGCATTATTCAGGGGAATATTCCCAACGAAATTAAACTCTACCAAGATGGTAATCAGTTGGCGATCGCCAATTATCGCGCGGGCTATGAAACCCTTGCCCAACAGCCCCTAGACTTGATCATTACCCCGGAGACAGCCTTACCCTTTCGCATTGAACAAATTCTCCAGGCAACCTTTTGGCCCCGACTGATCCGCACAGAAAACGTCCCCCTTGTCCTGGGGGCTTTTGGTAGTGAAGCAAATAACTTTACCAACAGCCTATTTGCCCTGGATCGCCAAGGCTACGTATTCAGCCGCTACAACAAACAGCGCCTCGTGCCCCTGGGGGAATATATTCCCTTTGAAGCTGTCCTGGGCAAGATCATTAATCGCCTGTCGCCCCTCGATGCCCACCTGGTGCGGGGCCAAAACCCAGCAGTGATGCAAACCCCCCTCGGCCCAGCCACCGTCGCTATCTGCTACGAATCTGCCTATCCAGAACATTTCCGTCGCCAAACCGCCGCCGGGGGAGAATTTATCATTGTGGCTTCTAACGATGCTCACTACAGTGAAACCATGCCCGCCCAACACCATGCCCTCGATGTGATGCAGGCGATCGCCAATGGTCGTTGGTTAGTGCGGGCTAACAATACGGGTCATTCGGGTGTGATTGACCCCACCGGAAAAACTTTGTGGTTATCTTCCCTAAATGAATTTGTCACCTACAGCGCACAAATATATTTAAGCGATAAAAAAACACCCTATGTCCACTGGGGAAATTGGCTTGTTAAAGGCCAAGGTTTATTCCTATTAGGAACGGGTTTGTCTGGATATATTAGCTACGCTCACAGAGCCAGAGTTTAAATTACTTATGCAGATAAATAAACAATAAAAAAGGGGAAGCTTTCCCCTTGAAGTTTCCTGAATTTTACAGCCTAAATCATTGCCAGAGAATAAACTTTAATCGGGTAAATTAAGATCCTGTTCCTGGAGGGATTTTTCGATCTGAAACCGTTGCTCGGCGTTACGGATAAAGTAGCCGCCCATCATCGCCGAGGCCAACAGTTGACCAAGCTGTTCGCGGCTCATATTGACCGATACATTAAATCCATCGGCGTGGGATAAAACCCCCAATAACCCAACAATATTGCGTTCAATCACTTGATTAACCGCTGGAGATTGAGGCTTTGACATATGGGCAATCATTTCTGGAGACAAAGACTGGACATAATGCCAAAGCTCGTCTGAACCTTGTTGTTTGTTACCTGTGAGACCATAAAAACTTTGGGCTTCGTTATTCACCAGTCTTTCCTCCTAGATGCTCAATGGAAGTGATGGGTTGAATCACTGTGTTTTGATGCAATACTAACTAAGGCTAATGTAACAACTTATTGACAACCTAGAGGGGAGTGTAACCGAACTTTTGCGGTGGCATTTTTACGATTTTCTCCCCCTAGGCGATCGCCAAATTATCCTTTGACTGAGCAATTAACTGGCTAAATATTCGCCCATTTCCGCTTTTCGTTTGCGGAGTTTCGCAAGGGCTTCCCGTTCAATTTGACGTACCCGCTCCCGGCTGATGCTCAGATGTTCACCGATTTTTGCGAGGGTGTGGGGTGTCCCATCCCGGAGACCAAAGCGGAGAGTTAAAACTTCCTGTTGTTGGGCGGTCAGATCATTTAACATCCGCGCTAAATCCCGTTTTAGGGCCGCATGGGTCGCGTAGTCATCGGGGGTCAAGCCATCGTCTTCGAGGAGCTCGATCAGTTCCGTGTCGTTGTTATCGCCAACCCGCAGGTCTAGGGAAAGGGGCTGGCGGGATTTTTCGAGGTAGTCCCTGACTTGCTTAGTGGTTAAACCTAGTTCATCGGCTAGTTCTGGGATTGAGGCAGAACGTCCATTGGCTTGGGCCAGTTGGCGCTGGGCTTTCTTAATTTTATTGAGCTTTTCGGTGATATGAATCGGGAGGCGAATCGTGCGACTCTTTTCGGCGATCGCCCGGGTGATTGCCTGCCGGATCCACCAATAAGCATAGGTCGAGAAACGATAACCCTTGGTCGGGTCAAACTTTTCTACCCCCCGCTGCATGCCGATGGTGCCCTCTTGAATCAAATCGAGGAGATCCATATTGCGCTTAATGTATTTTTTCGCCACTGAGACCACAAGGCGGAGGTTCGCTTCGACCATTTTTTGTTTTGCCTGCTTCCCTAGGAGGAGTTGCTTTTTCAGCTCCCGCTGGGAAAGGTTCGCTGCCTGGGCCCATTCCTTGAGGCTCGGCTCTTGATCCTGCTTCTCTGCTAATTCGGCTTTAAGCTTCTCTAGGTTGACCATTTTCTGGACACGGCGAGAATAAAGAACTTCCTCTTCGTGGGTTAAAAGGGGAACTCTTCCAATTTCTTTGAGGTAGGTACGGACAGGATCGGCGGAGTATTTGGCAGTTTTCATAGGTCAACTCGGCTAGAAAGGACGAAATTTAAAAAATGAAAATAAGAAGCTACTCCCTAGACTGGATTCGCCAGGGCTGCGGAAAAAGTGAGTTGTCCACTAAAGGAAACAGGCAAGGTCTGCACTGACGGGGCAGCGATTTAACCTTGGTGAAAAAACGAGAATCGAAATGCTTAATTTTTATTTATGAATTTATTTTACCAAAAAATTAGAGTTTTATTAAGTTTATTTAATAAATGTAAAGTTGCTGAGAATGGCAAATGGGCCGTAGGGAAACTACGGCGGACTAAGGGATCCAGGCACAAATTAGGGCGATGGCGAGTCCTCTTGGGGGACAAAATCAGGGTTGCGTTTAGAAAATCCCCAAATAAACATGGCGGCGATCGCCGTGATCATCAGCCACTCAGGCATCACAAAACTGGGATAAACCGCCTTAAGGAGGAGACGAACCCCCACAAAGCCCACGGTCACAAAACCCGCATCTTCTAAGTTGGTAAATTCATCGAGCCAGCGGATAAACAGCCCCGCCAGAAAGCGGAGGGTCAGAACGCCAATGGTGCCCCCAAGCACAATCAACCAAATGTCTTCCGCGACGGCGATCGCCGTTGTGACGCTATCGAGGGAAAAGGCTAAATCCGTGACCGCAATCATCGGGATCGCTTGCCAGAGGGACTTGAACTCTAGGCTATGGTGGTGATTTTTATCATCTTCAGGGGAGGTAAAGTAGCGAAAAACCAGCCACAGCAAATACAATGCCCCCAAAAGTTCTACTTGCCAATAATGAATCACCCAGGTTGCCGTGAAAATGAGGGTGATTCTGAGAATGTAAGCCACCATCAAACCAATGTTGAGGGCTTTGCGTTGTTGGGTCGGACTGGCTAACCCCTGGGCGATCGCCGCGAGGGCAATGGCATTATCGGCTGAAAGAACAGCTTCTAGGGCCACCAAAATCACGAGAATGAAAGACGTTTCTAAGCTGAAATGCAACTGGGGATGAAGAATTTGCTCGAGCATGGGAAAAATTCGACACAGTAAACTTTTGAGAACAATTCAAGACAAAAAAAGACCGCCCGTCGGGTTGCTGTGGCGGCAAATGGGTCACCTTAAGGCCATTGTAAACAAACTATCCAGTCAACGGCAGAAACTTCTCAGAATCAAGGTTAAAGCGACGCATTTTTGGTGAATGGGTGCAGGTTGGGGTGATATGTTGCGTCTTGTTACAAAACCTTGGGGAAACCAGAGGCAATATCGCAAATTAAGGGATAAACCTCAGTTTATATTCGGAGTTTTTAAAATTATGGGAATTTCTGATACCCAAGTGTTAGTGGCCCTTGCCATTGCCCTCATTCCTGGTGTTTTGGCTTTCCGGCTCTCCACTGAGCTTTATAAGTAAATTTGTCTAAATCTGCCACAGAAGCAGACTTGGGGGTTCCGTGTGGAACCCTTTTTTCATGGCTCCCTTAATTTTTTTTAGTGGCGATAGGCTTTGAGAACACCCGGCTCTGTTTGGATCGGTAAAACCGCCAGGGTATCGCTTTGGGCACAGTAACGAATATCGATTTCATTGTCTAAGCGCAGGAGACGCTGGCCGTGGCTTGCGAGCTTGAAGAGGCCAAATAAATCTTGCTGCCACTGTTGGTAAAGGGAAATTGCCCCGATTACTTCGTCATTCCCTAACTGGTCACTGTCCCCATTCCACAGGGCCTTGGCGATCGCCCCAGCACAGACGGTATCTTCGAGGGAATAATCCCCCTGCCAACCGGAACCAACGAACCAAACGGTGTCTGGCTGTTCTGTCTGGAGAAACTTCACCACGCTCTGGCGATTCACTTGGGCTGCGGTAATCACTGTGGGTGCTTGCTCAACGCGCTTGAGGGCCCTCGTGCCGTTGGTGGTTGTTAAGAAGAGGCGCTTCCCAGCCACCATTTCTGGGGTACAACTGCGGGGAGAATTGCCAAGCTCACAGCCTTCTACCTGTTGCCCGCCCCGTTCCCCAGCCCGGAGAAAGGGGGTTTGCTGCCAAGTTTCACTAAATTGAAACAGTTCATCGAGGTCAGCAAAGGTTTGTACTGCTTCTGCTCCAGCGTGGAGCGCCGTAGCGATGGTCGTGGTGGCCCGCAGTACGTCAATAACCACAGCACAATCGGGGAGTTGATCCGTTGGCGTCGCCTCAGGCGTGTGATACACAAAAAGTTTCACGCAATAAAATCCTTCCTAACAATCCAGTCTAGATTCCAAAATACCTGATTTGGCGATCGCCCCGGACAAAACCTTCATGAGGTTAAGGGTTCTGACCAAGGCTGCCAAACAACAAGGATCAACCCAAGCTGGCCGAGGAGAAATCCCAGATTATTTAAACAAGTTAAGCACGGCAGTCCGCACAGAGTCCCTTAACGGTTACTTCATAGCTCTCGGCGGTAACTTGCGTCGCAAACTGACCCAAATCAAAACAGCTAAAGGCTTGCCAAGGCAGATCCTGGATGGCCCCGCAGTCTCGACAGACGAAATGGTGGTGCGGATTAACATTGGCGTCATACCGAGTCACGCCTTCATCTAAGAGCACCTCTCGCACAAGATTCACTTCCCGCAAGACCGTCAGGGCACTGTAAACACTGGCCTTAGAAGCAATGGGCAAATCCGCATTCACATCCTCTAGGATCTGTTCTACCGTGGGATGATCCTGCCGACCGAGTAGATTGGCATAGACCGCAAACCGCTGGGGCGTGATGCGCAACCCCTCTTGCTTCATCGTGTTACGAATTTCTGTGGCACTAAAGGCTTGGGACATGGTTTTGGGGAAGGACAGACGACAAGGAAATAATGGGGGCTATTCTGACGAATGGGCCAAGGTGAAATCAAGGCTTGTTCGTTGCAAAATCAGCGATAAAAGCAATTCTTAAGAATTTTTTCGGATTACGGATAAGAAAAAAATATAGGTTAATAGTTCTTTAATGATCTTAGCACCTTAAATTAAGCTTTACGCCTATCTAGGAGAAAGTTCTATCTTATATCTTTCCCTAAGTAAGAATGAATCCAATCAGATCGGAAACGAATTGACGGCATTCTGTGGTCTCATTATTTGGCTTTGATGACATTTAACGGGCTAAATCTCTACCTCCAGTGATTTCCCTTGGGGCCAAGGGTGGGCAAACAGTACTTGAGTATTTATACTTAAAAACAAGCAAAATCGATATTTCTTCGTTGCATATTTTGCTAGTGGAGCTGTCAAACCATGGAACTCAAAAAAGAAATTCAAGAAATCGGGATCATTTCGGGGCTAGCGTTATTGGTGTCTAGTTTTTTCACGGCCCTCGTCTGCCTGTAACGATTCATTAGGAGTTACTGATTCCCCATCGCTGCCAATCAAGCAGCAAGCAGTTGAAGGAGCATCGAGCTTCGCAGTATTCTGGATGTCTGTTATATCAAGACTCTATAGAAATTTGTATGTTTAAATATCGACGCTTGCTCCAGGGGGCGATCGCCTTTTTAACGGCGGTACTGGTGATCGCCTGTAATGCCCCATCTCCTCCTACGGATGCCGGTAATAATAATGGCAACCTCGCGGAAATTCCTCTGGGAGTCGCCGTCGCCCAGACCAGTAATGTTGCCCTGTTTGGCCAAGAGCAGATCCTCGGCACCCAGATTGCGGAAACTTACTTCAACGAAAACGGCGGGATCAACGGTAAACCCCTAAAGATCATTCTCCAGGATGTGGCCGCCGATGAGCAGGGCGCCATCAACGCCTTTAATACCCTGATCAACCAAGATAAAGTGGTCGGTATCGTTGGCCCGACCCTTTCCCAACAAGCCTTTGCCGCTGATCCGATCGCCGACCGGGCCCAAGTTCCCGTCCTTGGCCCTTCCAATACCGCCGAAGGAATCCCGCAGATTGGTACATTTATTGGCCGAGTTTCTGCCCCTGTCTCGGTGGTTGCTCCCAATGCCGTGGCCCAAGCTCTCAAGCTCAACCCAGAACTACAGCGCGTTGCGGTTTTCTTCGCCCAAAATGATGCCTTTAGTAAATCAGAGACAGAAACCTTCCAGACGGCTGTGCAAGATTTTGGTCTGGAATTAGTCACGGTACAAAGGTTTCAAACCACCGACACTGATTTTCAAGCCCAGGTGACTGCCGCACTCAATGTTCAACCAGATCTAGTGATTATTTCGGGGTTAGCAGCCGATGCGGGCAACCTGGTGAAGCAACTGCGAGAATTAGGTTACAACGGCATTATTGTTGGGGGTAATGGCCTGAATACCTCCAATATTTTTCCCGTCTGCCAAGCAAAATGTGATGGGGTGTTGGTGGCCCAAGCCTACAGTGCCGAGTTAGATAATGAGATTAACCGCGCGTTTCGGGACGCCTATTTTCAACAAAACCAAAAAGAGCCGCCCCAATTTAGTGCCCAGGCATTCACGGCGATCCAAGTTTTTGTTGAAGCCCTCAGCAGCCTCGATGAAAAAACGCCCTTAGAAACTCTTGCTCTACCGGACTTGCGACGACAACTGCGGGACGAAATTTTTGCAGGTACCTACGTCACGCCTTTGGGTGAAATTTCCTTCACAGAGGAAGGAGAAATTGTCCAGAAGGAATTTTTTGTGGCCCAAATTGAAATGGATGAATCGGGTCAACAGGGCCGTTTCGCCTTTATCGAAGGGAACTAGGTCAAGGCAAGCAGTCGGAGGGACACCTAATGGAAATTTTCCCTCCGACTCCCCTCAAGGGAAGACACCCTCTGTCCTCTGGACATCTCCCTCAAGGGAGAATGGGGGGTTAGCCCCGGAGTTGATCGAGGACGCTGCGGTCTTCGAGGGTAGAAGTATCGCCCACAATTTCCTGTCCTGCGGCTAGGTTCCGCAACAAACGCCGCATGATTTTCCCAGAACGGGTTTTGGGCATTACATCAGCAAAACGGATTTCTCCCGGACGGGCGATCGCCCCAATTTCTTTCACCACATGGGCCTTCAGTTCTGTTACGAGATCATCGCTCGGACTGTAGGTGCCCTCAAGGGTGACAAAGGCAAACACCTCTTCCCCCTTAACTGGATCTGGCTTTCCAACCACGGCTGCTTCGGCGACGGCAGGGTGGGAAACGAGGGCCGATTCCACTTCCATGGTGCCGAGGCGGTGCCCCGAAACATTTAAGACATCATCGACGCGACCCATAATCCAAAAGTAGCCATCTTGGTCACGGCGTGCCCCGTCACCTGCGAAATAAAGGTATTGTCCATCTTTCGGGGCGATGTGTTCCCAATAGGTAGACCGGAAGCGTTCGGGATTGCCATAAACCGTGCGCATCATCCCAGGCCAGGGTTGTTTCACCACCAGGTAGCCGCCTTCGTTGTCACCGACGGAATTTCCATCAAGGTCAACGACATCCGCCACAATCCCCGGAAAAGGACGAGTCGCAGAGCCGGGTTTTGTGGGAGTTGCACCGGGTAAAGGTGTAATCATCACGCCACCGGTTTCCGTTTGCCACCATGTATCAACAATGGGACAACGTTCGCCACCAATGACCCGGTGGTACCACATCCAAGCTTCTGGATTAATCGGTTCACCCACGGTTCCTAAGAGGCGTAGGGAACTCATGTCATATTTATTTGGGATGTCTTCACCCATTTTGATAAAGGCCCGAATCGCCGTGGGTGCCGTGTAGAAAATGGTGACACCATATTTTTGAATAATTTCCCAATAGCAACCGGGATTAGACGGACGGGGTGCGCCTTCATACATCAAGACCGTTGCCCCGTTAGATAGAGGGCCATAGGTAATGTAACTATGGCCTGTAATCCAACCCACATCAGCACCACACCAATACACGTCATCATCTTTGAGATCAAAGATCCACTTGGTCGTTATATGGGTGTAGAGATTATAACCGCCTGTAGTGTGGACAACGCCCTTGGGTTTACCCGTGGTGCCGCTGGTATAAAGGATAAAGAGCATATCTTCGGCATCCATCGGCTCGGCGGGACAGTCAGCGGAGACTTCTTTTTGCAGCTCGTGCCACCAGTGATCCCGCCCGGCTTCCATGTGGACAGGCTCTTTGGTGCGTTGAACGACCAAAACATTCTCAACGCTGGGGGCATGGTGATCGGCGATCGCCGCATCTACTTGATCCTTGAGGGGCACCGCTTTATCTTTACGGAAGCCCCCGTCGGCGGTGATTACCAGTTTGGCTTCGGCATCTTCGAGGCGACTGCGGAGGGCTTCGGCACTAAAGCCACCAAATACCACCGTATGGGGCGCACCAATGCGAGCACAGGCGAGGAGGGCAACGACGGCTTCCGGGATCATTGGCATATAAATCCCGACGCGATCGCCTTTTTTGACGCCCAACTTTTTCATCGCATTGGCAAACTGGCAGACCTCGTGGTGTAGCTGGGCATAGGTGAGGGTACGGGAATCACCGGGTTCCCCTTCCCAGATGAGGGCGGCTTTATTTTTGCGCCAGGTTTTGAGATGACGGTCGAGGCAATTGTAGGAAATATTAATTTTCCCGTTGACAAACCATTTGGCGAAGGGCGGTTGCCAATCGAGCACCTTGTCCCATTTCTCAAACCATTCCAATTCCTGTTCGGCGAGTTCCCCCCAAAAGCCTTCGGGGTCATTTTTCGCCCGGTCGTAGAGGGCTTGGTACTGGTCTAAGCTCTTGATCTGGGCCTCGGCAGCAAAGTCTGATGCAGGCGAAAAAAGGCGCTGCTCCTGGAGGATGGATTCAATGTTTTGTTCGGACATAATAGGGTTATTATCGTGGGATTTATTTCACCCCATTGTCCCCCAAGTCCGCCCCATCAGGGGGTCTCGTGCTTAAGCCGTAATGCTTTGCAAGATTTTTGCGCTCAAGTTGATTGAATGTACGCCTCGGATATGACCTAGGGAGATTCTTCTAAAGCGAGCAGGGTTTGCCAAGTGGCGATCGCCTCAGGGAACCACAACCAACTTTGTTCGAGGCGACGGGGGTTGAGCTGGGAACGATCGAGATCTAGGGCGATCGCCCGGAGTTTTTCGGCTTTCCCCACAAGAATTTCCTGGTCAACGTCGGTGGGTTGCCCTTGGGCCAAATCGTACATACTAATCGCCAGGCCCGCATAAATCTCTGCCTGGAGGACTGGGGGGAAATCCTGGGTCGTTGCCGCCGCTAAGGCTTCATACCAACGATCATTAGCGGCTTCGTAATCTGCATTGAGGTAATGGACAAAACCCAGGGCCATTAAAATTTCGGGGTCGTTGGGCTGTTGGGCTAGAGCTATGTCCCAATTGTCTTGCACCGTGGCGATCGCCGTTGCTTGGGTTGGCGATGGTGGGACGGCGGCCAAGGTTGTTTGCCAGATATAGCGCCCCCGCAAAAAAGCAATGGTTTCATTCTCTGGGGCGATCGCCGGATCAAGCAGTAATGGTTGCACCACACCAAAGGCTTGGCGATCGAGGAGTTCACCGAGGATCATCTCAGCATTGCCCCAATTATCTTGGTCAATATCTGCCTGGGCCAACTGCACCAAGTCCGCATCAGTGAGCTTTTCTAATTCCTTTTCCGTCAGGCGCGTAATTCCCTCCGTGGTGGTCGGTGTTACAGAAATGTTTTGTAAATGTCGGCCCAGTAGAATGCCCCCCAGGGTGAGCATGATGATCAAACCCAACCCTAGGAGGCTACGGGGAAAAGCCAATAGGGAGCGCCAGGAGGGAATCAAGAGCATTCCCCGATGGTCATTTTCAGTATCCGTCTCCGTCTCGGACGGTTCGGGCATATTCGCAAAAATATCTTGGATAAAGGCAACATCCTCTTCGGGTTCTGTTTCTCCCAGCCAAGACAAATCAACCGCTGTATCTAAATTTTCAGAATTGTCGGCACCAATGGCCCTGTCCCGTTGCCGAGAAAAGTGGACTGTGTAATTCTGCGGTTCGATAAACATCGCCTCCCATGGCAGAAACCACAAAATCCCATCCGGTAAGCCCAAATAAACGTGAATGGGAAGATTATCCACTTTGGCGATCGCCACCATGTCCTGCCAATGCTCGTAAATCTCTCCCGTAAAGAGGGCCGTAAACAGCATTTTCCCCCAGGTCTCTAGGGGGTAATTGGCCCAGGTTGCCAGCCAAGCTTCCGGTTGCCAAGTGACCACTGCCACGATGGGTTCCGCACCAGGGGCGATCGCCGAACTCAAACGCAATTGATACTGGTCATGACCCAGGGCCAAGATAGACAATTGAAAATCGTGGAGCATAAAAAATCTGTCGTGTCCAGGGAGATGCTGTTACCTTGATCGTAAGCGAGTCTGAATTGTTTCTCGATCAAATTTTTTGGGAAATGATGTAATTCGCCACCGCCTTGAATGACCACAGCTACCCCAGCACTCAACCCAATTCCTGCAACTTCGCCACCAAATCCGCTTGGCCAATGACATAAACCCCGCGAATTTTTTTGTGGGAGACGGCCAACTGGGCACGGGTGAATACGAGCAGTGGCGTGACAAAATCAAGCTTTTTTTTATCTCGTACCTGGAGCGCCTGCTTCATCACAATTTGTAAGAAATCCTTCTTAAAGCCATAGATCGTGCGTCCCATGCGGCGATGGAGCCGATGATCCTGGAAAATCACCGTGCCTTTATGGGATTTGACATCAATGACATAGGTTTTTTGCTGGGGCGAAAAGCAAATCACATCGGCATCCCCCAGGCCATCATCAAGGCGCATCCCATATTCAAAAGACCACCCCTGGGGCTCTAGTTCCTGGAGAATTTTGGCGACATTTTCCTCGGCTTTGGCCCCCTGAACGGCACGGTTTGCGGCTTGCCAAAGATCTAAACCCCGGAAAATAAAACCCATTGCCCCAAAGGCAGCGATCGCCACAATGACGATGGCCGCAATAAACCCCAGACCAATCGCCAAGACCGGAAACATGAACACCACCAAGACTGGGAGTCCTCCCGCCGCCAAGAAAGCCCGCCAGGACTGGAGGCGACGTCTAAAGGCTAAGCGACGTACATTTTGACCCGCTGTTCTAGGGGAAGAGGCAACCATAACTAGCCCAGATAAAAGTTAATCCATGAATAATCCACCAAACATCCAACCCAAAAGTCGTTATCCTAAAGCTGGAATTTAGTTTTCTTTCTATTGCCCATTATTCTGTCGTAAGTTCCATGGAAAAACCCGCCCAAACTCAATATCCAATTCACCCCCTACTGCGTCAACGGTTTAGTACGGTCATCTTTGATGGCGATCGCCCCGTCGAAGCAGAAAAAATTGGGAGCTTATTAGAAGCCGCCCGGTGGGCTTCCTCTTGTTTTAATGAACAGCCTTGGCGGTTTTTGATGGCCACAAAAGCTGATGCTGCTGCCTATGGCAAAATGTTGGACTGCCTGATGGAAACAAACCAGACCTGGGCAAAAAACGCATACATTCTGATGATTTCTGTCGGAAAACAGCGATTTACCCGCAATGATAACCCGAATCCCTACGGAATGTATGATGTGGGCCAAGCCTTGACCAGTTTAACGATCCAAGCTGAAGCCCTCGGTCTGCGGGTACACCAAATGGGCGGTTTCGATAAAGACAAAGCCCGTGACCGCTACAAAATTCCTGCTGGCTTTGAACCGGCCGCTGCCGTGGCCATTGGCTATCCGGGTGATATTACCACAGCACCAGAAGCCCTCCAGGAACGGGAACAGAGCCCCCGTAGCCGCAAACCCTTCGCGGAAATTGTCTTTACTGGAACTTGGGAAAATCCCTATTTCTAAAAATTAAACAAGGGCACAACCAAGGCAAAAAGCACCCCTAAACCCACAATGATTTCTAGGGATTTCAGTAACAAGCTCTGTTGCTGCTGGAATCCCTGTAACCAGTTTTTGGGGCGATCGCCTTCCCGTTGCCCCAGACTAACCATCGAAGTTAATAGGGGGACACCTCCAACTTTAATGCCCAAAAGTAAGTGCAGAGCCAGCGCCCCAAACGTGACCCCCCAGGCCAACAGATGACCAAGGTAGGCGAAATGATTGAGTTCTCCTGCCGGTAGCCATTCTTCCTTCATCATCCGGCCTGTAACGATAGCTAAGGTTCCCGCCAGCAGCATGCCTGTATTAATCAGTCGATGGGCCGAAACCCACCAAATCGGTTTTCCCAGTTGCTTTAATTGCGTCAGGGAATTCGGCTGCAACAAACGGCGATCGCCCAGACGAAAACTGTACACCGCAAAGAACGGTAGCAATAAAAAAAATGTTAAGGCGATCGTTCCATGGATGCCCTGCATCGCTTCGAGCCGTGGCAGACCCAAACGGCCCCAGCGACCATCATAAATGTCGTAAACCCAAAACCCCGTATCTAAAGCCAGCAATACCAAAATTGCCGTTAGGCCATGGAGCAAGCGCAATAAAATAGGTTGATACGGTTTAGATTGTGCCATGGCTCCACAATGTCTTTTAGATTGCTAATATTTGCTCAATTTTACGCAAAAAAGCAACCCATTTCCCTAAGACATTACCGTAACGCAGACTTTGGCAGCGGCAGAGACCCAGGATAACGGATCACCTCCCGCTGACGAGTCTTATCTCCGTTGGGATCGGCCAACAAAACATTACGGATGAAACGGGCGGCAATGCGCTGTAAAAGTCCCTCAGCGATTTTCTGACCTAATTGTTGCGTTTCCGGCTTAATGAGCACTTTAGGAATTAAAGGCAAAATAAACATCGGGTCAAAATCAGGGGTTTCCTGGAGGATGCGCCAAATATTTTGAATGTGCACCAGGTTCGCCCGATCTTCTGCACTCATGCCCCTAGCCAGGTTTTGGGTCGGCTTTTGACCCAATTGCTCTTGTACCAAACTGGTAATGTTTTGGAAGGTATTACGTCCGAGGATATCCACCGATTGAATAATTTCTTCGGCAAGACGCTCCCGGATAAATTCACCCCGTTCTGAAAAGATATAGTCAATGGCTTGATTAACCGCCCCTTTGAGATCGTAGTCAGTAGAATCCTTCGCGTTGTTCAGCAAATTTTCCAGGCGATTCCAGCGAAAACTGCCTTCTTTAAACAATAAATCCTTCAGAGAATGACGTAATTCCGGAGAATTATCAGTCAACAAGCGCTTTGCAACATAGGGATAAGCTTTACTCAAGACTTTAAATTCTGGATCAACACCAATGGCAATCCCTTCGAGGGTCACCATCGAACGAATAATCAAAGCATAGTAGGCAGGCACCTTAAACGGAAATTCGTACATAATGCCCGACATTTGATCCGTGATGCTCTTAAAATTAAGTTCCGCAACACTAGCTCCCAAAGCATTATTAAAAACGGTGCTTAGGGCAGGCACGATGGGCGCAAGATCAGTATCCGGCTTGAGAAAATCTAATTTGACATAGTCATGGGCCAGGGCTTCAAAATCGCGGTTAACTAGGTGCACCACAGCTTCGATTAACCCATAACGTTGATAGGGTTCGATCATGCTCATCATGCCAAAGTCTAGATAAGCGAGGCGACCATCATCGAGGGCTAAAAGATTCCCGGGGTGAGGATCGGCATGGAAAAAGCCAAATTCCAGGAGTTGGCGGAGGGAACATTCCACCCCGACTTCAACTAAATGGGTGGCATCAATCCCTTTGGCGGCGACTTCCTTGAGGTTTGTTAGCTTCGTGCCATCGAGCCACTCCATGGTGAGGACGCGTTTACCGGTATATTTCCAGTAAATTTTTGGCACATAGATTTCTGCCATGCCGCCGTAGAGTTTCTTGAATTTCTCTGCGTTACGTCCTTCCTGGGCATAGTTCATTTCTTCGAAGATACGCGCCGCAAATTCGTCGGTAATGCCAATCAGGTCGGAGCGGACTTGTTTAACATTATTTTGGAGCCAGCGGGCAATGCGCCGCATGATAAAAATATCGAGGTTGATGCGCTGTTGCAGGTCAGGGCGCTGAACTTTTACGGCAACTTTTTCGCCGGTTTTGAGGCGAGCTTGATAGACTTGGCCGAGGGAGGCGGCAGCAAGGGGATGATCTGAGATCTCGGCGTAGATTTTTTCGGGAGGCTGTCCTAATTCTTCTTCAATGAAGCGAAAGGCAATTTCATTCGGAAAGGAAGGGAGTTGATCCTGAAGACTGGTTAGCTCCGTCAGATAGACGGGAGGGACGAGGTCAGGACGGGTAGAGAGGGCTTGGCCAATTTTGATGTAGGTGGGGCCTAATTTCGTCAGAATCGCCTTGAGGTGATCGGCTTGTTTCTGTTGAGCTTTAGGATTGTTGTTGTTTCCAGTGGCCTTAGCCCACCAAATTCTGAGTAGCAGGCCACTAAAGCTGGAAATGATGGTGAGGAGGCGTCCCAGAACAGCAAAGGGACGATTGCGGTATTTGGCTTCGATCGCCTCTGGATTGTAACGCCACAGCTCGGACTCCTGGGCGGGCTGTTCGATGACCGAATTGACCGGGGTCGCGGGGGTACGGGTCTGGTATGGCATAGTTTATCCGATGCGATCGCCTACAGTTGAATGGGTTGCATTGTAAATGATTGTAACAAATGTTTCTGGGTTACTCATCTACGGGAACTGCAGACGATCAAAGCGGCGGGAGGTGCTTAATTAGAGATGGCACCAGACGAGCGGGCGCTGAGGGGGGCTTGTTTGCCTGGAGTTTCACTAAGGCGCTGGTTCTGGAGAATATTGACTGCCTTGAGAAACTGGGGATCAGCACTCGTCCCGATCAAACTCGGATCGAGACGCAGTTGCGTGAACTGTTCATTATCTAGTTCTACGGTAATGTCAGGACTAACCCCATTCATATTGATACTCATGCCACTGGGGGGATAGTACCGGGAGATTGTGACTGCCAGGCCCGCACCGTTGGATAATTCATGGACTGATTGGACGGTGCCCTTGCCGTAGGTGCGAGTCCCCACCAGGGTTGCCCGTTGGTTGTCCTTGAGGGCCGCCGCTAAGATTTCGCTGGCACTGGCAGAGTTTTCATCCACAAGCACGACGAGGGGTAAATCGGTAATCGCTGTTTGGTTGGCGCTAAATTGGCGATCGCCCCCTTTGCGATCCACTGTGCGAACGATTGCCCCTTCTTCCATCCACATCCGGGCAATATCAACGCTGGAGTAGAGTAAGCCCCCAGGATTTCCCCGGAGATCCAGTACAAAACCCGTAACCGTTTCCGCCTTTAGATCCTGGATCGCGTTATACATTTGCTCAGCGGCATGGGAACTAAACTCATCAAGGCGAATGTAGCCAACTTTTTCGTCCCCGATGGTTTGTACCCCGTAGTTCACCGTGGCCAATTCAATTTTTGCTCGCGTAATCGCAAGATCTAGGGAAGACTGGTCGCGGCGACGAATTTTTAAATTCACTTCAGTCCCTTCTAGGCCCCGAATCAGTTCCGAAGACTGCTCTAGGCTCAAAAGAGCGGTCACCTGACCATCGATCTGCATAATCTGATCTTCTGCTTGGACTCCCGCCGCCTCTGCTGGAGAATCCGGGAGGACATCGACCACCGTCAAGATCCCAGTTTCTGCATTAATTTCCATGCGGATGCCAATGCCAGATAGTTCGCCGGTGGTTTGGCTGGTTAGGGTTTCAAACTCCTCTGGATCAAGGAATCGCGTGTAGGGGTCTCCCAAGGTTCTGAGGGCACCACGAATTTGACGATAGGCCGTGTCATAGGTATCGTAGTTCTGGCTTAATAAATCTTCGCGGAGTTTTAGCCAAGATTCCGGCTCAAAATTTTTGGCAACGGATTCTGTGTAGACGATCTGCCACATTTCATCAACGATGGCTTTCGGACTATCTTCCATCGCGGCGATCGCCGGACGAGACAAACTGGGCACAGTCAACAAAACTAAAACAGATAACGTTCTGAGAGCACCCTTTACAAAAGTATCTGGGCAACGAGGCAAAGACAGAGCAATCTTTTTCATGGAGATCTGAAGGCGAAGAAAAAAGGGGGGAAGAATGGCGCAAATCACCCCATTGGGACAGGTCAAAGTCAACAATCTACTTTCCTTCTGACTTCCCCACCGGAAAAACGGTTGGAAAAAGTCCCCTGGAACCCCCTGGGCTTGACCCTAAAAACGCCGTGGGTGAGAAACTTGCAAGTCTCGAACGCTTTTAGATCAGCTTAGAGGGAAGATTGACTCGACCGAATCTTGTGCGGTTGCCCTCCATTGTAATCAATTCAGTTTTGCTTTTATCGGGTACGACAGCACATTCTTACAAAGGGCTTAAAGGGTCGCTGAAGCCATGGGACATCTGTATCCCAATTACTCCAACAATTAGCCCCCATTTTCAGCAATTATGCTGGGGTGGTGATCTGCTATTCCACAGAAGCCGAGATGATTCTGTTGCTATCTGCCGCTGAGCATCTTAGGGATCAAGAGATACCGCGTTGCCATCCCGACTAATGAATCTGCGGAGAAGCTAGATCTCCGTAATAAATCTATGCAATGTAGGGCAAGAATGGTGCTTTTGCTTTAAGATAGGCGAGATTTTTCGTCCCATGGGTAAACAACTGTAAAAATCAAGAAATTTATATTATTTTTGCCCTTAAATCGTTGTATCTCCGATTTTTTCTCGCTACCATTGGACTTGAGTTATAAGTGCTCGATCAACCATCTGTAACCTTAACTGGCTGCTGCTAGTGAAAGCTCAAGCGACCTATGGAAATACAATTAATTAATATCGGTTTCGGTAATATTGTCTCTGCCAATCGTGTCATTGCGATTGTGAGTCCTGAGTCTGCACCGATCAAACGGATCATTAGCGATGCTCGCGATCGCGGCCAATTAATTGATGCCACCTATGGTAGACGTACCCGAGCAGTGATTATTACAGATTCCAGCCATGTGGTACTATCAGCGATCCAACCAGAGACAGTGGCCCATCGCTTTGTTGTGCAAAAAGATCCCGCCATGGCGATGACCAAAGTTTAACGGTTGAGTTATCATCTCCCGTCGCCGTCGAATCCATGACCACCCCCGGAAAATTAATTGTCCTCACAGGGCCAAGTGGTGTTGGTAAAGGAACTTTAGTTCGTTCTTTACTGCCGCGCCACCAAAATTTATTTCTCTCGATCTCAGCAACAACCCGTCAGTCCCGCCCCGGAGAAGTGGATGGGCAAGACTATTTTTTCAAAACCCGTGAACAATTTGAGGCGATGATTGCTACGGGGGAGCTCCTCGAATGGGCCGAGTATGCGGGAAATTACTATGGCACCCCTCTGCCTCCGGTGAAAACACAAATTCAACAGGGAAACTTTGTCATCCTCGAAATCGAGGTCATTGGGGCCAACCAAGTTAAAGAAATCTATGCAGATGCCCTCAGAATCTTTATTTTGCCACCGTCCTTTGAAGAGTTAGAACAACGGCTGCGGGGACGGGGTAATGATCCAGAAGCGGCGATCGCCAAACGGCTCGTCCGGGCAAAAGAAGAACTGGCCATGAGCCACGAGTTCGACCATGAAATTGTCAATGACGACCTAGAAACAGCCTTAACAGAACTCGAAAAAGTGATTTTCAGCTAGCCGAAACGCCACCGCTGCCAACTGAATCCATTACAATCAAACAAATAAGACATAAACAACAACGAGCTTACAGACCCCATGATTCCAACCGTTATCGAAAGTTCTGGTCGGGGCGAACGTGCCTTTGATATTTACTCTCGTCTACTCCGGGAACGCATTGTGTTCCTCGGCACCCAAGTCAACGACGAAATTGCCAATCTCATCGTGGCACAGTTGTTATTCCTCGAAGCCGATGATCCCGAAAAGGATATTTACCTCTACATCAATTCTCCGGGGGGTTCTGTCTCAGCCGGCATGGGGATCTTCGATACGATGAACCAAGTGCGTCCGGATGTTTGTACGATCTGTATTGGTCTAGCGGCCAGTATGGGGGCGTTTCTGCTGAGTGCTGGGGCCAAAGGGAAGCGCATGAGCTTACCCAACTCCCGGATTATGATTCACCAACCCCTAGGCGGTGCCCAGGGTCAGGCGACGGATATTGAAATTCAAGCCAAAGAAATTCTTTATCTCAAAGGCAAGCTCAATCAACACCTGGCTGACCACACAGGCCAACCTTTAGAAAAGATTGAGATTGATACAGACCGCGATTTCTTCATGTCTGCGGCAGAAGCAAAGGATTATGGCCTCATTGATCAGGTCATTGAGAGAAGTCCTTCGGCCACAAATCCAGCTTAGATTTTTTTCTGTGGTGAATGATCGATCATCCTCCTATTCCTAGGGGGATTTTTTTATGGTGAGGGTTTGTCACCTGTGGCGCGATAAATGGTCAGGGTAATTGCGCCGTGGGGATGTTGCGGCACTTGGCGGAAGTGGGCCAAGCCGTTTTCGAGGCGGTCTTGATTTCTGCCTAATTTCTCCACCATCTGGGGGATCATCAGTTTGATCCAGGTGTCGAGATGATCGACTAAGCCTTTTAGATCTTGATTTTGAGGACTGTGCCAATGATGAACGGCGATCGCCTCATTTTTAATCCCAGTAAAGCCCGCCTGTTCTAAATATCCCCCTAAGCTACGACCAACATAGGGATTGCCGTCTGCAACTTGAAATAATTCACAAAGAGCCTGCTGAAAATAGTCAAAATCAGGATGGGGCGGATAGATTAAAAGATTTTGGTAATCGGTTTCTGTTAGGCAAATTTTGCCCCCTGGTCGTAAAACCCGCAACGCTTCAGCAATAATTCCCGCTGGATCGGGTACGTGCTCCAGGAGCCACACGGTCAGGGCAAAATCAAAGGTATTTTCTGCCCAGGGCAAAGCGTAGGCATCCCCCACCTGGAGGTCAGTCTTGAACCCCAGGCGACGTAAATATTCTGTGGCATAGGCAATTTGACGGGGTTGGTGATCGATACCCGCAAAGGTTAGGGTGGGAAACTTTTCACCGATGATCCCAAGGACAGCGCCGACGCCGCAACCGATGTCTAAAATTTTCGCCTTGGGGTCAAATGCGAGATCTTTTAACAACAGGCGATCGCCCCAGTAGCGTGCTTGATCAACAAGACGTTGTTGTTCCTCTGGATCATACCCGTGGATATATTCAGCCATATCCTTATTTTCTACCCAAAATATGCCTGCTCAACAATCTAACGCACTTAATCACCCTTTCTCTGTCATTGTGGCTTGTTTTTGGCAGATTCAAGTCAGGGTTGCGAGGGAGATCAAACGCGATAAAGCTCAAAAAATATTACAGATTGGCCGTGAAGTTGTTGCCATTGGGAACATAGTTTAGTACAAATCATCTTAAGATCATGTGTTTTGTACCATGGCACCATAAACATTCAACGCCTTCACGCCTGTGGCTTGTCCCTTGAAAGTGATTAAGCTCGCGGCACTGGCGCAATTTTTTGATTATGCAAAAATTAACCGTCGCCCAACAAGAACTCTACGATTGGCTTGTTTACTACATCCAGACAAACCAACATGCCCCATCCATTCGCCAGATGATGGTTGCGATGAATTTGCGATCGCCAGCACCAATCCAAAGCCGTTTAGAACGACTGCGCAAGAAAAAATACATCGACTGGATCGATGGCAAAGCCCGTACTCTCAAGATTTTGCGCCCCCAACAACAGCGAGAAGGTCTGCCGATTCTGGGGACAATTACCGCTGGTGGCCTGGTTGAACCTTTTACGGATGACCAAAGTGAGACCCTAATCCTCAATCAAGTCGTCAACCAACCCAATTGTTATGCCCTCAAAGTCACCGGTGACAGCATGATTGAGGCCCTCATTACCGAAGGGGACTACGCGATCATGCAAAAAGTATTTGATCCAGACCGTGTTAAAAATGGCACCATTGTTGCGGCGCGTGTGACAGGGGACGGCACAACCCTAAAGCACTTTTATCGGGAAGGAAAAAAAGTTGTTCTTAAGCCAGCAAACCCCAAGTATGACGAAATAAAAACCGATGCGCTGAATGTCGATTTACAGGGGGTTTTAGTGGGAGTTTGGCGCGGCTACGGCCAATAGGCGACGATAAACTTCAATAGAAATAGAAAGTACAACCCCTGAATTATTTGACTCGCAGAGATATTCATTCAGGTTACTGTTAATCTTTGTTATTTATGCTTCTTCCGGACAAATGGTCAGTTGTGCCGGGGGCATCGTTTGATTTAAAACAACCTGGGTAATTGTGGCCTGTTCTCGTTCCAAGTCTTCTTGGTAACCCGCCAGATGACAGCGGGCTATTTTTTCACTGGAAAAAGGGCCAAAGTAGTAGACACAAAATGGATTCATGGTAGTCACTTTGAGCCACCAATCGCGGTTATAGGGTTGGTTGAGATAATAAAATACAGAACCCAGGGCTAGGGAATAAACCGCAAAAATAATTAAACCAGTCATTGTTCAAACCTCACTACAGCAAAAGTCAATATTTATGTAGATGCTTCAGCAGACAAATTTCGCAATTTCGACCAGAAATCAATGGTTTTCGCCAATATTTGTTGCTAGGCACTGGACGAGGAGACTTTTGGTTGAAAAATTCTCCCAGGCGATCGCCCGCTGAATAATATGACTCCTTAAATGCTAGCGAAGTTTCCAGGGCACAGACCCCAAGCAGTTGAGGAAATTCACGAAAGCGTACTATCGTATAAACAGTCCCATACACCAGAAAATACCGCGATGACTGCTGAGAACAATGCTTCCGACAAGGCTTTAGAGTTGATGAAAAACTTTGCCGAAAAATATGCCCAACGCACAGGCACCTATTTTTGTGTCGATCCTTCGGTAACGGCAGTTGTGATCGAAGGCCTCGCTAAACATAAAGAAGAATTGGGTGCGCCCCTCTGTCCCTGTCGCCATTACGAAGACAAAAAAGCGGAAGTTGACAATGCCTTTTGGAACTGCCCCTGTGTCCCCATGCGGGAGCGTAATGATTGTCACTGTATGCTCTTTATCACCGAAGACAACGACTTCGCTGGCGATAAGCAGGAAATTGAACTGGATTACGTCAAAGAAGTAGCGGCGAGCATGAAAGGATAGAGCCGATGACAATTCCAGAGACTTTTTTCGTGGGGGTAGAGCAACTAAATACTCAACAGTTTTATGCGTGCCACGATACCCTTGAGGCTCTGTGGTTTGAGGCTATGGAGCCAGAAAAGTCTCTTTACCAAGGTATTTTGCAAATTGCCGTGGCTTGTTATCACCTCAGTAATGATAATCTCAGGGGCGCGACAATTCTCATGGGAGAAGGGCTACGTCGCCTCCGCCAGACGGAAGAAGAAGTTTATGGTGGCCTGAATCTCGTGGACTTTATTCAGCAGGGAGAGGTGCTGCTCGCCAGTTTGCAACAGTTGCCCATGGCAGAGGTGACAACTTTTTATCAGGCGCTCCAAGCAGAGAATCGTTTCCCACGCCTCAATCCCGTTTAGGTTGTTTCTTCTCTAAATATTAAAGTGCCAAAAGATGACTAGCGATACGGTGGGCCGCCCCAGCCGTACCCATGCGTTCCTGGCCGTTGATGGCGATCGCCTGGAGTAAATCAGGATGACTCAGCAGAAAATCTACTTTATCAGGAACGGCTTTGGGGCTAGAACAAAGAAGCATGGATTCTCCCAGGAGCCGGGTTTGGGCCTCAGCGAAGGCCGGGGTAAATTGGGGGCCAGCACCGACGATGGTCAAAGCAGGCTTTCCAAGGCCAACAAATTGTTCGGTGGCCGTACCCGCCATGGCGATCGCCAAATCAGCACAGTGCAAACTTTCAGCATAGCGATGTTGGGTAAAAGCCAACCGGGCTTTATTTTGCCGGAAAACCTGGGCTTCAGGATCACCAAACGTGAGTTCAGCGGGCTGGGAATCGAGTTTTTGCCAACCTAAAGAGGACAAACAGTCGAAGAATTCTCCTGGGTCGAGACTAGGGGCGATCGCCGCAATAAAATTCACCGCCTGGTACTTTTCCACAAATAATTGTGCGGCCTGGAGAATTTTCTGCCAATTGTGCAGGGCTTCCGGGGGGCGCGAACCGGGCAGCAAGACAAAGGTCAAAGTTTGTTTTGTTTCCTTCTGGGGCAAATTTTCAGGAGGTTCGAGGCCATCCATCATGGGATTGCCTAAATTTACGGCGGGAATCTTGTAGGTTGTTAAAACATCGGTGGTGAGGCGATCGCGTGGATAGACAGTGACACAATTTTTCCGACTGAGCAGCCACCGTTCCCAGGGCAAATAAACTGACCCAAACCACTTTTCAAGGGCAGAGGTTTTCGGGAGCCAATTTCCCTGGCGATCGCGCAAATAATATTCTGACTTTGCTGTCCCCACAAAAGCATATCGGCAACCACTGAGCCAAGCAAAAATGAGCGGGACAATATCACCCACCGCAAGAATTAAGGACTTTTCTTTTCCTTGATTTTTCCACCGTTTCACAGCCTGATATTGTTGCCAAGTGAGCTGCAGTAAACCCCCTTTAAGATCCCGCATTAATTGCCGATTATCCATATAAACAAAGCCCCCGGAAGGCATTTGCTGGGTACGACCAATGATTGGTATATCTAATTTTTGGTAGGCATGACCTGTGCCAACAATAGGTAACGCGGCGAGGCTCACCTCTGGGTTTTGGGCTTGGATGGCGCTGAGGATTTGGACGGCGATCACATCTTCTCCGTGGCCATTACTGAGACATAAAATCCGCATCGGTTAACCCCCAAATAAAAACTGTTTTGTTTCTTGTACAAGCGTGTCTAAGCAATTACCTAAACTGTGGTCGCTGTCGAGGGAAATCAACGTTGTCCAGGGTCGATCTTTACAATAATCTTCGCTTACTTGGATAGGTACTGTTTCGTCATGAATGCCGTGGAGAATTAACGTTGATATTGTATTTTTAAACGAATAATTTGCGTAAGTTTCTGCATCTTGAAAAAAGTTATAGTGGAGAGGGATTTCCCGCTGATAGCTGTAGTGAAACACCGGACGATAGATTTCTTTTTGCCATTCTGCGATGGTGGTTTCGCCTAAGCGACGACGCCAATTGGTGGTGAATTGGAAAGCCGGGGCCAGTAAAACAATTTTTTTAACCAGTTCTGGACATTGTTCCGCCAGAATTGCCGCTGTCAGTCCCCCCAAACTTGAACCAATGATGTAACTGGGTTCTGTGAGCAGGGGTTTAAGCTGCGCCAGTTGTCGGGAAATGGTCAAGCCACTGAAATCGTCTTGATTGAGATCGGGAATAACGAGATCAGGGATATGTTCGGCAAAATATTGGGCTTTGCGGGATTGGGGACTAGAAGCGAAGCCGTGGAGATAGAGGGTGCGGGTCATCAGCCAGGGAAACGGACAGCACAGACCATCATCTAATATTTTGGGTGTTTGGGCGAAGGGCGATCGCCTTTCTATTCGTCATCAAGAGTCTCAAGAATTGCATTTTCATAAAGATCAGCCACAGCACATTCAAATTCAATACTAGGGAGCCAAAAGGTTTCGTCAGGGCCGTAGTCGCTGTAGCCCCACATCCGGCCCGATTGCCGCTGGTAAAGGGCCACAGAAGTTTGTTGACTATCAATCAAAATATATTCCTGGAGGCTAGGGATTTGCCGATAGAGCTTTAGTTTACGGCTTTGGTCATAGTTGGCGGTGCTGGGAGAAAGGACTTCTATAATCACCGTGGGATGCTGAATCTCCTTTGCTGTGTGATTACCGTTTCCATTGCGGTACAAGCTTATTAGCAGATAAGGTTTAATGTTGGCAGAGGGGTTAGCCTACGTTTTTGTTTATGGTGTTATGAATCAGCCGGATTTTTTGCGATTACAAAAAGCCTTATCCATCGAAGCGGAACGGGGCTTTCAGGATCTCCAGGGCCATCAGCATCGTTTTAGTGAATTTCTTTGCCTGAGTTTTGGCGCAGTTCCCCCGGCAGGCATTGATCCGGATCAGCGGCGCCGGTGGCAAGCATTTGCCCAGAAATTTGCCGATTACCCCATGGCAACGTTAGGCGATCGCCGTCTTTTGGTAGCTGGGGCGAGGCGTTTTTTGCAGCAACTTAAACAAGAGCTAGAACAGCCAAGCCAGATTGCTCCCAAGGCGAAACTGCCCCGCACCCAATCGGTCTGTGAAAGTAACGTCAAAAGTTCAACCTATGGCAAGAGAATTTCCCTGGATCAACCGTTGATGTATTTGCCAGGCATCGGGCCGAAACGCAGCAACCAATTGGCAAAGCTAGGTTTAGAGACGGTGCGGGATGCCCTCTTTTACTACCCCCGACAGCACATCGACTATGCCAAGCAGGTCAAAATCACCGACCTAGAAGCGGGAGAAACGGTAACCCTGGTGGGCCATGTGGTGCGTTGCAATATTTTTACCAGCCCGAAAAACCAGAAACTCAGTATTTTCGAACTCTGGCTGCGGGATAGCAGTGGCCGCATTAAGCTCAGTCGTTTCTATGCGGGCACCCGTTACAGTAATCGGGGTTGGCAAGAAAAAATGAAACGGCAATATCCCCAGGGGGTGGCGATCGCCGCGTCGGGATTGGTGAAAAAAAATAAATATGGCCTCACCCTCGACAACCCAGAAATTGAGGTGCTCGACAGCAGTGGCGCTGATATTAAATCCCTGAAAATTGGCCGAGTTCTCCCGGTTTATCCCCTCACGGAAGGGGTCCCCGCCGACCTAATTCGGAAAGTGGTCATTAACTCTCTACCTGCCATTGCGCAGCTTAAGGATGCTTTTCCCACTGCTTTTCGGGAGCAACACAGCTTGATGAAACTCCAAGAGGCGATCGCCAATATTCATTTCCCAGAAAATGCCGAAATTCTCCAACGGGCGCGGCAACGGCTGGTTTTTGATGAATTTTTCTATTTGCAACTGGGTTTCCTCCAACGGCGGCAACAGGAAAAAGCCAGTCAGAAAAGTGCTGTGTTTATTCCCCAGGGGGAACTCATTAAACGTTTTGAAAAACTGCTGCCCTTCCAACTCACCAACGCTCAGCAACGGGTGATCACTGAAATTCTTGCGGATCTGGCCCAGTCAACGCCGATGAATCGCCTCGTCCAGGGAGATGTAGGTGCCGGAAAAACCGTTGTAGCGGTCTTTGCAATCCTCGCCGCGATCCAGTCCGGCTACCAAGCCGCTCTCATGGCCCCCACCGAAGTCCTCGCCGAGCAGCATTACCGGAAATTGGTGGGCTGGTTTAACCTGCTCCATCTGCCCGTTGAACTGCTCACGGGTTCGACAAAAACGAAAAAACGCAGGGAGATCCACAGCCAACTAAACACGGGAGAACTTAAAGTTCTGGTCGGCACCCATGCCCTGATTGAAGATCCGGTACAGTTTCAAAACCTTGGTCTGGTGGTGATCGACGAACAACACCGCTTCGGCGTCCAACAACGGGGTAAACTCCTCGCCAAGGGGAAAGCGCCCCACGTCCTCACCATGACCGCTACCCCGATTCCCCGGAGTTTGGCCCTCACCCTCCATGGGGATTTGGATGTTAGTCAAATTGATGAGCTGCCCCCCGGTCGCCAACCCATTGATACGCGGGTGATCAAAGGAGGCGATCGCCACAAAGCTTACGAACTGATTCAGCGGGAAGTAGCCCAGGGTCGCCAAGCCTACGTCATCTTTCCGCTAATTGAAGAATCCGAAAAACTCGAAGCTAAGGCCGCCGTCGCCGAACACCAAAGGCTTTCTGAGCAAGTGTTCAAGAGCTTTAACGTGGGTCTGCTGCACGGCCGCATGAAATCCGAGGAAAAAGACGCCGCCCTCAATGCTTTCCGCGATAACCAAAACCACATTATTGTTTCCACCACCGTGATCGAAGTGGGGGTTGATGTGCCCAATGCGACGGTAATGTTGATCGAAAATGCCGAACGCTTTGGCCTCTCCCAGTTGCACCAGTTGCGGGGGCGCGTCGGTCGGGGTCAACATCAATCCCATTGTTTGCTCGTCACCAATAGTAAAAATCCTGATTCCCAAACTCGTCTCCGGGTGTTGGAGCAATCCACCGACGGTTTTTTTATCTCAGAGATGGATCTACGCCTGCGGGGGCCGGGGGAAGTGCTGGGGACGAAACAGTCGGGGCTACCAGATTTTGCCCTAGCCAGTCTGACAGAAGATCAAGAGGTTTTACTTATTGCCCGACAAGCGGCAGAACAATTGCTCAAAATCGATCCTCTCCTCGAACAATATCCCCTGATGCAACAGGAACTCCAGCGCAAATACCAAAAATTGTTGGGGGCTGACGTCCTGACCTAGGGGGCAACATCGCTGGTTTTTTTCAGACAGAAACTCCCTCCTAAAATTAGGGAAGCGCCCAGGATAATATTTACGGAAAGCTCTTCTTGGAAAAAGACGATGCCACAGACAATAGTGCTTAAAATTTCGAGATAACAGAGTAGGGCTGTGGTCGAAGCTTTGAGTTTACTAAGGGCAGAAAAAAACAGCATAAAACCAATAATCCCGATGGAAATACCGTAAATCCCTCCCATGGTGAACTGAAATAAGTTGGGCCAAGGTTGAGTTCCCAGCAGAAAAGGAAAGGAAACGACGCCAGCCACGAGGTTTTGGTAAAAAATCAGCCGATACACCGAGAAATCAGCGGCTTTAACCTTGTACATCACCACGGTAGACGCTACCAAAACGGCAGCAATGAGAACGCTGGTAAGACCTAAAAAGCTCCGGCTCGATAGACTAATTTCCGCATCAGCGTAGATAACGATGATCCCCAAAATGAAGCAAGGCAATAGCCACAGGTTACGGCGGGGAATTGTTTCTTTGAGAAAAATCCAACTCAATAGGGTCGTAAATAGGGGCCAGGTGTAGAGAATAACCACAGCGCTGCTGAGGTCGGCATAGCTAAAGCCAATGATGTAGCACAGTCCCCGCACGGCATCGAGAAAGGAGATAAGCAACAAAAAAGGAGTTGCGCCCCAAAAAAGAGGTTCCCGACGGTAAAGGAATAAACCTGAGACGAAGATTAGGGGAATACCCGCCCGAAAAAAGGTCATCACAAGGGGAGACAAAGCGGCCAATTTGATAAAGACGCCGGAGGTTCCCAAAATCAGGGTGGCGATCGCCAATTGCAGTACAGGACTCATCAAAGGTTTTTAGACAGTGTAGAAAACAGGCCACAGAGACCGACCTATGTAAGGTAACCCCCAACAACCCCTAGCGCTAGCCCCTGACAAAATCAAAAACAACATGATCGCCCAAAAATAGTTAATTAAATTCTCAATAATATTGAAAAAATCTTTTATTAGTAGATTGTACTTAAACGAACCTGTTATCTTAGAAAAGTTGAAATAACAGTGATTACATGCAAGCGCTGGAGCACACTATGACACAGACTCTCACCGCCCAGGATGCCTTTCGGGCCGCCTACGAAAACCGCTATACCTGGGATCAAGATTTTCCCGGCTTTACTGCCACCGTTACCTTTACCCACGGCGACCAGAGCTACACTGGCACAGTAGCCATCAAAGCCGATATGTCCTTTGAGGTCACAGGGATTGAAGCCGAAGCAGCAAAAAAAGAAATCGAAGGTCAACTGTGGGAAATCACTGTCCACCGAGTACGCCGCTCCTTTGAAGACAGCCACGGCAAAAATAGCTTTGAATTTGGCGAAAAGTTTGCCGATGGAGCCCAGGAAATCCAAGTGACTGGCGCGTCCATGGGGAATTCCTACAAAATCAAAAATAATGTTGTTACCTTTGTGAACCGCAAAATCCGCGACATCATCGTTAACATCAATACCTTTGACGTGCTCAATACCGACGAAGGCTATCTTTCTTTGGGCTATGATTCCGTCTACTTTGATGCGGCCACCAAAGAACCCAAAGCGGGTAAGAGCCTTTTCCGGGATAGCTTCGAAAAAGTTAGTGGTTACTATGTCCTCACCCGTCGGGAAATCACCTACCTAGAAAACGATCAAGAAGTTGATAAAAAAGTGTTTACTTTCACTGATATTCAATTCTAGGGACGAAGCTGAGCATAATTTTTTCTCCTGGTGATCATTGATCATCTATCTCAGGCGAACACAAGGCCGTTCCGAGGGGACGGCTTTTTTGGGTTTAGACAATAGCCTCACCATTTTTCAAACGTTTGAGTTTGTACTCAATCGCTTCGATAACGGTCTCAATCACAAAAACACGGGCATAAAGTTTGTCATTGGCCGGCACAATCGTCCAGGGGGCAGCGGGGGTACTGGTGCGGGCGATCGCCTGATTAATGGCTACTGCATATTGATCCCATTTTTCTCGATTGCGCCAATCTTCGTCGGTCAGCTTATATTTTTTGAAAATATTGTCCTGTCGTTGCTCAAAGCGTTTTAGTTGTTCATCTGGGTCAATGTGGAGCCAAAATTTTACGAGCACATAACCCTTATGAATTAGCTGGGCTTCAAACTCATTGATTTCGCGATAGGCCCGCTTCCATTCCGCCTCCGTCGCAAAACCTTCGACCCGTTCAACTAAAACGCGCCCGTACCAACTGCGGTCAAAAATACCAATCGTCCCCATACCTGGTAAATGGCGAGAAAAACGCCAGAGGTAATGGTAACGGTTTTCTTCTTCGGTAGGCGCACCAAAGGCATCCACTTTATAGCTACGGGGATCGAGGACATCGGTTAAGCGTTTAATGGCCCCCCCTTTGCCCGCAGCATCCCAGCCTTCAAACAACAGCAGAACTGGTAATTTTTCTTGGTGAATCTTGAGTTGCAGTTGCCGTAATTTAATTTGGGCCGCCCGGAGACGTTTTTTGTAGTCTTTGTCTTCTAGTTCTAGGCTTAAATCCACCTTGGCAAGAAAGTCCGGTTCCGTGGGCAGGAGTTGGGACTGGGGACGAATATGAACCGCTTCAGGAATAGTGATTTTGCGACGATCTAGGGCTTCGACAATGGTCGCTACCAATTGGGAGAGCACCTTGATTTCCGACCACCGGTAATCGTTGCCCTCGACAAGAATCCAGGGAGCGGCACCGGTGCTGGAGTAGATCAACATTTCCTCCGCGAGGTGTCGATATTCTTTGTAGTTTTTCGCTTGTTGCCAATCTTCCGGACGAACTCGCCAGGCTTCTAACTCATCGGCTTCGGCACTTTTGAGGCGTTTTTTTAATTCTTTTTGGGACAGATGAATCCAAAATTTGGCGATCGCCATGCCATCATCCACTAACTGCCGCTCAAAAGCATTAATTTCCCGCGTCACCAGGGGCACTTCCACCGGATCCAGCCGCTCAAACAGACGGTCTTCGAGGACGTGAGTGTACCAACTGTGGTAGAAAAAAGCGATGCTCCCCTTCGCCGGGAGCTTATGCCAAAAGCGCCAAAGGAATGGATATTGCTTCTCACGGGCTGAGGGTTCAAAGATCGGTAATACCGAAAACCCACGGGGATCCATGTAGTTGGTCATTTTTTTGACTAAAGCGCCCTTGCCAGCCGCCGCCCAGCCTTCGAGGACGACCGTTACGGGTAATTGGTGCTGCCAACAGGCATTTTGCAAAGACCGCAATTGCTGCATCAACTCCTCTAATTGTTCTTTGTAGGTGTCCTTTGCTAGGGTTCGCTTTAGATCAAGGGTATTTAACACGCGCCTTTTGCATTCCAAGAGTGCTTCACTACAAATTATGAATAAGGACACCCCGCGCCATGGTTATCGTGACAAAAACTGTAATGTGAGGGGGCTGACTTTTCCCGTAGGGCGATCGCCCCATTTAGACCTCACCAGAAAGTGAGCTATTCTGAAAAGAAAACGTGCGAAAATAGCGCCTAACAGCCAATCACCTTGTATTCGTTGTATTGTTTCATTCTGCACATCCTGGCAAGATTTCATGGACATTGAAGCTTTTAGCGAGCTTTTCCCCCTCTTTAGCACCGCAAACCCCGAAACCATCGAATGGCTCCTGTCTGTCACCACCGAGCATGACTATCCCGCAGAACGCACCGTCTTAATGGAAGACTCCTGGGGTAATGCCGTCTATTTCATCGAATCCGGCTGGGTTAAAGTGCGCCGCCTCACAGGGGATGGTGAAACTGTGACCCTCGCAATTATGGGCAAAGGTGACTTTTTTGGGGAAATGTCAGTACTAGATGAATCACCCCGTTCCACAGATGTGGTAGCCCTTTCGCCAGTCAAACTGTTTAGCGTTTCGGCCCAACGGTTTATTCAGCTACTGTTTAAAGATCCCCAACTGCACCACAAAATGCTGCAACTCATGGTGCGCCGCCTCCGTAATGCCAATGCCCGGTTCTATTGGCGTAAGCAGCCCCCCGCCCTCAAGTTAGTCAAAACCCTCCTCCTCCTGGCAGAAAACTACGGTCAACCGACGGAACAGGGCCTAGAAATCATTCAATTGTCGGTGTCTGACCTGGCCGATGTGGCTGATATCAGCACGAAAGAAGTTGAGATGATTCTGTCTAAACTGGAAGGGAAAGGGTGGATCGAAATGGGTGAAGGTCACATTCATTTGATCAACTTTAAGCAACTGACAAATTTAGCCAACCGAGCATAGGAGTAAATTTTTTCTGATGGTTCACACGGCAACTTCCATGGCAACGCCAGCCCCAAGCGCGCAAAATACGGTGGCGATCGCCTATCAAGTGGCAATGCCCCAACCCCAAACCCACCTGTTTGAGGTAACCATTCACATTAGCCAATGGGAAGCCGCAGTGCTGGATCTAAAAATGCCCGTATGGACGCCTGGCTCCTATATGGTGCGCGAATATTCCCGCCATCTCCAGGATTTTCGGGCGACTACAGCGGCAGGTGTTGACCTCAGTTGGCGCAAAGTGACGAAAAATCACTGGCAAGTTGAAACCACTGACACCTCAGACATCCAAGTCCACTATCGGGTTTTTGCCAATGACCTCACCGTCCGCACCAATCACCTCGATGGAACCCACGGTTATTTCAACGGTGCGGCTTTATTTTGCTTTATTCCGGGCTACCAAGACCAAGCTTGCACCCTGACCGTCGAACCGCCCCACATCGCCTGGGAAGTAAATACCACCTTGCCCCTGATCGAAGACCAGGAAAATTGTTTCTGGGTCGAAAATTTTGATGTGTTGGTGGATAGTCCTGTGGAGGTGGGTCTCCATGAAAATTATGAATTTCTCTGCGCAGGGAAGCCCCACCGTTGGGTCGTTTGGGGGGAAGGCAATTTTGAAGCGGAAAAGGCGATCGCCGATACAAAAAAAATCATCCAGACCGAAGCCAAAATTTTCGGCGGTGAGTTGCCCTACGACGAATATATGTTTTTGTTGCACCTGTCTGGCAGTGGCTATGGGGGCCTCGAACATAAAGAAAGTTGCTCTTTAAATTATCCCCGGTTTGGCTTCCAAAAATCTGACCAGTACAACCGCTTTATGCAGTTGGTGGCCCACGAATTTTTCCACCTCTGGAATGTGAAGCGCATTCGCCCCAAGGAACTCGAAACCTTTGACTACGAAACAGAAAACTACACCCCTTCCCTTTGGTTTGCCGAGGGTGTGACCAGTTACTACGATCTGCTCATTCCTTTGTGGGCTGGCATCTATGACAAAGCCTTTTTCCTTGAAAGCCTCAGTAAGGACATCACCCGCTACCTCCTCACCCCTGGGCGTTTGGTGCAGCCCCTGGCCGAATCGAGTTTTGATGCCTGGATTAAGCTCTACCGCCGCGAAGCCCATAGCAACAATAACCAGATGTCCTACTATCTCAAGGGGGCTCTCGTGGCGATGCTGCTGGATCTCAAAATCCGCGATCGCCACCAAAACCAAAAATCCCTAGATGATGTTTTGCGGATCATGTGGGAAAAATTTGGCAAACCAGAAATTGGCTTTACCCCGGCCCAAGTGGAGCAGGTAATTAGTGAGGTGGCGGGCTTTGACCTGAGCGACTTTTTCCACGAATTTCTTCACACCACGGCAGAACTTCCCCTCGGCGAAGCCCTCGAAACCTTCGGCCTACAAATCAAACCCGTCTACACCAACAAAGATCTTCCCTACCTGGGTCTCACCGTCACCGACCAAAACAATCGCACCCTAGTGCAAACGGTCAATGTTGATTCCCCGGCCTATCAAGCGGGTATTGATCCAGAGGATGAACTCCTGGCGATCGCCAACTATCGCACCAATGCCGAACAACTCAACCATCGCCTTCAGAACTACCAAGCAGGTGATACAATTTCGATCACGATTTTTCACCAAGACCAACTGAAAACCCTTGCCGTCACCCTCGCTGCCCCCCAACCGAGCAGTTATCAAGTCGTGAAAAATCCCCAAGCCTCTGCCAAGCAGTTGCAAAACCTCAAGGGCTGGCTGAATCCCAAAGATTCAGGTGCGGTAAGATAAATTCCTTGCTTCATTGTTCTTTCTGTAATTCATTTCGCACCCTACCGTTTGCCCCCAACCCATGCATAATTTCCTTCCCACTGCCTATTTCCAAGGAAAATTTGTTCCCTTCATTGATGCAAATATTTCCATTGCAACCCACGCACTCCACTATGGAACAGGGGCTTTTGGGGGCTTACGGGGTATTCCTGATCCCGCCAACGCAAACCAAATTCTTTTATTTCGTCTCGAACGCCACTGCCGCCGTCTCAGCAACAGCGCAAAATTTCTCCATTTTGATCTCCCGGCTGACAAAATTGAACACGTCATTGTGGACTTCGTGAAACAAAATCGGCCCACAAAATCTTTTTATATTCGCCCCTTTGTCTATACTTCTGATTTAGGTATTGCCCCCCGTCTCCACAACATTGAAAAAGATTTCTTCGTCTATGGCTTAGAACTGGGTGATTACCTTTCCCCCGACGGGATCGCCTGTCGCATCAGTTCCTGGACACGCCAAGAAGACCGGAGTTTTCCACTCCGGGGCAAAATTAGCGGTGCTTACATTGCCTCAGCCCTAGCCAAAACCGAAGCCGTCGCCTCTGGATTTGACGAAGCATTGCTGATGAACTCCCAAGGGAAAGTTTGTGAAGCATCTGGGATGAACGTCTTTATTGTCCGGGATGGCAAACTGATCACCCCTGGTTCTGACCAGGATATTCTCGAAGGCATCACCCGTGACAGCGTCGTTACCCTTGCTAAACATCTGGGTATCGACGTGATCGAACGCCCCATTGATAAATCAGAGCTTCTAATTGCCGAAGAGGTCTTTTTAAGTGGGACGGCGGCCAAAGTCACCCCCGTGAAGCGAATCGAAAACTATACCTTGCCCACGGAACGGCCCATCACTGAGAAATTGCGAGAAAAACTAACGGCAATCAC
The DNA here is from genome assembly GCF_963876085.1 of Synechococcus sp. BDU 130192. Taxonomy (NCBI): domain Bacteria; kingdom Bacillati; phylum Cyanobacteriota; class Cyanophyceae; order Synechococcales; family Synechococcaceae; genus Synechococcus; species Synechococcus sp. BDU 130192. The sequence goes on from NZ_CAWNNO010000033.1 coordinate 222,586, forward strand.
AGAAAACCGCGATCCAGAGTTTGCGGAGTGGGTTTATAAAATTTCCCTCGATTAATGACTCGTTTTTGCGTACAAAATCCCCCTTGTTATGATCAGCATCAGTGACTCATGGGGGACATTCCGGCATGGAAATTATTCGTTTACCAGCTTTTAACGATAACTATATTTTTCTCTTGGTTGATCGAGCTACAGGGGATTGTGCAGTTGTTGATCCAGGCGACGCTGAGGTTGTTCTGGAGTATCTAAGTAAAGAAGATTTAACGCTTAAGACCATTCTGATTACGCACCATCACGCTGACCATGTGGGTGGCAATCGTCAACTATTAAGTCATTTTCCCGCAGCGGCTGTGTATGGTAGCGAGATAGATTTACAAAAAGGACGTATTCCAGGCCAAACGGTGAGCCTTAAGGCTGGTGATCACTTAGATTTATTTAATCGCACCGTCGAAATTTTGTTTGTACCAGGCCATACCCAAGGTCACATCGCCTACTATTTCCCTCCCCTACAGCCCGAAGACAGTGGTGATTTATTTTGTGGCGATACGCTGTTTGCCAATGGCTGTGGTCGTCTTTTGGAAGGAACGCCTGCTCAGCTTTTTGCCTCGCTCCAGCAAATTTGTGATTTGCCGGATAACACGAATATCTGGTGCGCCCATGAGTACACCCTGAAAAATATTAAATTTTCCTTGACAGTCGATCCAGAAAATGAGGCTCTTCAGAGACGTTTTCAACAAGTGCAGACCCAACGACAACGCCAGGAACCGACCATTCCAACGGTGTTAGCTTTAGAAAAACAGACAAATCCCTTTTTGCGCTGTGGCGATCGCCAACTGCAAGCTAACTTAAAGACAACAGATCCCCTGCGAGTTTTTACAAAATTGCGCGGCAAACGGGATCTCTTTTGAAGTTTAAACTGGTGGCAGCGACTTCCATAAAAAAATTCAACCATACCCCAGGGGAACGATTGCGGATTTGCTAAAACCGTTTACAGTGAGGATCAATCCCCTAAAATAAGGCTCAATTTATAGTTTTCTCTTCTTTTTTCCTGAAAAGTAAACCCCAGGGCCTCCGATCAGGAGCAAGGTATCACACACGACATTTCTCCCCTATCCTCTTTGTCACAATCATTTCCAAACGCCCACCACGTCCTATAATCTCCCTCGGATTACCCTATCCTGAGCTAGCCTTGTCCCATATCGCCAAACAAAAAAATTCCTTTAATAAACCTCTAATCGATTTTTGGTAATTGCCATAATGCCTACTCTCCTCACTCCAGACCAGATCAACCAAATTGTTTCTAACCACCATGACAACCCCCATGCTGTCTTGGGTTGCCATCCCACCAACGACGATCCCAATCCGAAAACCTGGTCAATTCGCGCTTATTTACCTTCTGCTAGCCAAGCTTGGGTGATTGATACCCCTTCCCAAACGGAACACCCGATGACAACGGTGCATCATCCCCACTTCTTTGAATGCACCCTCCAGAGTGAAACGACGCCGAAATATCAACTGAAGCTCCAAGAAGGCGATCGCCAACACATCATCAACGATCCCTATGCCTTTGCCGAAGCCCCCCACATCAGCGATCTCGATCTCCACCTCTTTGCCGAAGGGAATCACCACCGCATCTACAACAAACTGGGGGCACACCTCGTCGAAGTCGATGGCATCAAAGGCGTTTACTTTGCCGTTTGGGCACCCAATGCCCGCAACGTCTCCATCCTGGGCGACTTTAACAACTGGGATGGTCGCAAACACCAAATGCGCCGTTTAAACGTTGGTATTTGGGGAATTTTCATTCCTGACCTCGGCCCCAACACCAAATACAAATACGAAATCAAAAACCAACACGGCCACATCTACGAAAAATCAGACCCCTATGGCTTTCTCCGGGAAGTGCGCCCCGACACTGCTTCTATCGTTGCTGACCTTGATCAGTACCAATGGCAGGATCACGATTGGCTAGAACAACGTGCCAAACAAGACCCCCTCAAAAATCCTGTTTCCATCTACGAACTACACCTCGGCTCCTGGCTCCATGGTTCCGCCACCGAAAAAATGCGACTCCTTTCCGGTGAAGTCGATCCCATTCCCGTGGGCGATCAAAAACCCGGTGCCCGCTTCCTGAGCTATTACGAACTTGTCGATAAGCTCATCCCCTACGTTAAGGACATGGGCTACACCCACATCGAGCTACTGCCTGTCGCTGAACATCCCTTTGACGGCTCCTGGGGCTACCAAGTAACCGGCTACTATTCCCCTACTTCCCGCTTTGGCAATCCCGAAGACCTGATGTATTTCATCGATCAATGCCACGCCAATGGTATCGGGGTGATCGTTGACTGGGTTCCTGGCCATTTCCCTAAGGATGCCCATGGTCTCGCTTACTTTGATGGCACCCATCTCTATGAACATGCCGATCCCCGCAAAGGTGAGCACAAAGGCTGGGGCACCCTGATCTTTAACTACAATCGCAATGAGGTTCGCAACTTCCTGATTGCCAATGCCCTATTCTGGTTTGATAAATATCACATCGATGGCATTCGGGTCGATGCAGTGGCATCAATGCTCTACCTCGACTACGACCGGGAAGATGGCGAGTGGCTTCCCAATGACTACGGCGGCAACGAACACCTCGAAGCCGTAGAATTTCTCCGCCAAACCAACAATCTCATCTTCAAATACTATCCAGGGATTATCTCCGTTGCCGAAGAGTCCACGGCTTGGCCCATGGTTTCTCGTCCCACTTACCTCGGTGGCCTCGGCTTCAACCTCAAGTGGAATATGGGCTGGATGCACGACAATCTTAAATACTTCAGCATGGATCCCTGGTTCCGGCAGCATCACCAAAACAGCATTACCTTCAGTATGTGGTATCACCACAGCGAGAACTACATGTTGGCCCTTTCCCACGATGAAGTCGTCCATGGTAAGAGCTCGATTATTGGCAAAATGCCGGGGGACGAATGGCAGAAATTTGCCAATGTGCGGGCTTTATTTGCCTATATGTTTACCCATCCTGGCAAGAAAACCATGTTTATGAGCATGGAATTTGGCCAATGGAATGAGTGGAATGTTTGGAGTGACTTGAGTTGGGATTTGCTACAACATGAACCCCACGCCAAACTCAAAGGTTTCTTCGGGGCATTAAATAGTCTCTATAAACAGGAACCGGCCCTTTACGAACGGGATTTTGAAGAGGAAGGATTCCAATGGATTGACTGTTCTGACAATCAAAATAGTGTTCTTTCTTTTATTCGACGGGCAAAAGATCCCAACGATTTTTTAGTTGTGGTCTGCAATTTTACGCCGCAACCCCATAGCCATTATCGAATTGGCATTCCAGAAGAGGGCTACTATCAAGAAATTTTAAATAGTGATGCTGAAACTTTTGGGGGGAGTAATTTGCTCAACTTCGGTGGCGTCTGGACTGAAGATTGGCGCTTCCATAATCTTCCCTATTCCATTGATCTGTGTTTGCCGCCCCTCGGCGTGGTTGTCCTAAAAATTGATCGAGAAAAAACAGCCGCAATGCTTGCTCAAAAACAGGCCGATAAAGCCAAGGCTCTATCCGGCGAAATATAAAAAATAAAATTTTGTCGTTAGCTGTTGAACTATATTTACAGGGTCTGGGAGTTTGTCTCCAGACCTTTCTTGTTGGGTTTAAGAGAGACTGGATATGAATCCTCATCATTATCCCTTGTAATTTTTAGATGACCACCCATTTAATAAAGCAAAAGTGAGGTAGCACAAACCATGACACAACGCTGGACAGACGAAATGCTCGACAAGCTCGCCGATGACGTACAGGAGCTTACTGAAGCTATCAAAACCCAACGGGACGAACAAAAAGAATTGACCATCCGCTTTAATGCCTACCAGATGGCATCTCAATGGGTAGTTAATCTCGCCTTTGGCCTACTGGCAACTGCCACGATCACGACGATCATCACTGCGGTCGTCAAATAAAAACTTATTTCATCTAATCAAGGGGGTTTGAGACTATTTCTTGAACCTTTTTGGTTCTTTGCAGAGAAATTCGCGTATTTAATTAGCCTTTATTTAGGGCATAAAAAATAAAGGAACTAGAAGTTCTACTTACAGAGCAAGTTCTAGGTCGATTTCAGCTATTAACAATAACAATAAGGTGGTACCCAGATTCGAACTGGGGAGTGGAGGTTTTGCAGACCTCTGCCTTACCACTTGGCTATACCACCGGGTCAACAGTTCGCTATTATAACAGGGCTTTTGTTCACATCACAACATTTTTTTCGTTATGGAAGTTATTCCCGCTATTGATCTGCTCGGTGGCCAATGTGTGCGCCTCTATCAGGGTGATTATCAACAGGCGCAAGTGTTTAATAATGACCCGGTTCAGGTGGCACGGACTTGGGCTGAGCAGGGGGCAACGCGGCTCCATGTGGTGGATTTAGACGGGGCAAAACAGGGAGAGTCGGTCAATCTAGGGGCGATCGCCAAAATTGCAGCAGCGATTGATATTCCTGTACAGGTGGGTGGTGGTCTCCGTACGGTAGACAGTGTGGCGCACTTGTTTGATGTGGGTGTAGAGCGAGCCATTCTTGGGACGGCGGCGGTAGATAACCCGGATCTCGTGACAGAACTCTGTGCTAAATATCCTGGCCGGATTGCGGTTGGGATTGATGCCCGCGATGGAAAGGTAGCGACAAAGGGATGGTTGGAAACGTCGGCGGTTTTGGCGACGGATTTGGCGAAACAGATGGCTACCCAGGGCGTCGCTGCCATTATTTACACGGATATTCATCGGGATGGCACCATGACTGGCCCTAATTTGGAGGCGCTGCGGGAATTGGCGGCCACCATTGAGATTCCGGTGATTGCCTCGGGGGGCGTGAGTTCTTTGCCGGATCTGGTTAATCTTGTGGCCCTCGAAGGGATCGGGGTCACAGGAGCGATTGTGGGCCGGGCGATTTATACCGGGGACATTAATTTGGCTGAAGCGGTGAAGGCGGTTGGCCCCCAACGTTTACAGGATGTTTTTCCGGATGATGGTACGGCGATCGCCTAATTTTCGTGCTAGATTGAGTCGTGAAATTGTAATGGAACAAACCACATCAAAAGCGATTCTAGAGTAAAGCTATATAGTGATCGACTGCACCACTTTATGCCATTGATATTTGTTGTAGATTTCTAATGTGTTTATGCTGAGACCCTTACGTAGATTAATCGGACATTCCTGGGTTCTTTCGGGGCTTGTATGGCTAGGAACCCTTGCACCTGCACAGGCAGCGGTTGATCTCCGGGTCGCTGTACGGCAGACGACGGCCAATCTCCAGGTGGGCAGTTCCACCAATGCTTTAATCAGAAATGGCCAAGGCCAAGTCCTCGGTGAAATTGCCGGAATGAGTTCCTTTGCCGTGGGACGCCAGGGTAATCAATTGGCGTTTGACCGTTGGCGGGCAACTGAGGTTTGGATTGAGCCCCAGGGTGATGGCTATGTGTGGATTGGCGATCGCTGGTACCGGGGGCGCACCCAACTCCGGCAGAGTGGCAACGGAATTCTCGCCATCAATCACGTCGATCTCGAAGACTATCTCTATAGTGTTGTCGGCGCTGAAGCAATTCCCAGTTGGCCCCAGGAAGCCCTCAAAGCCCAGGCTGTCGCGGCCCGTACCTATGCATTAAAAAAACGCTCGGAAAATGCCGGGAAACCCTATGACCTAGACACCACAACGGCGACACAGGTCTACAAGGGTCTAAATAGCGAGTACAGCACAACCCATGCTGCCGTTAACGCCACGGAAAGTCAGGTGATGACCTATAACGGTAGTGTTATTCTGGCGGTATTCCATTCTTCTTCGGGTGGCCATACCGAAAACGTCGAGGATATCTGGAGTCAACCTCTGCCCTATCTCCGGGGGGTCGTAGATTATGACCAATCTTCGCCAGTCTATCAGTGGAGTAAAACCATTTCTGCGGCTCGCTTAGGGGAACTGGTTGGTGGTGTTGGTACTGTAAAGCAACTCATTCCCCAACGGGCTACCCCCCAGGGTCGGGTGATTACGATGAAAGTGATTGGCGATCGCGGCACCAAAAATATCAGTGGCGATCAACTGCGTAGTTTATTGGAACTGCGTAGTACCTTGATCAATGCCAGAATCCAACAGGGCGACGTTTATATCTACGGTAAAGGCTTTGGCCATGGCGTTGGTATGAGTCAATGGGGAGCTAATGGTTTAGCAGCCCAGGGCATTGATTACCAACAAATTCTGCGTCACTATTACCAAAATGCCACCATTGCCAAGTTGACGCCACGGTAACTGTCAGTTTTCAACGTGAAGTAAATACAAGATCTCAGGAGGGGTAAAATTCCCCTCTTTTTTGGTTTTCCCAAGGGCGATCGCCTTTCTTGTGCCTGTCACTTAATAGCCGAGATCTGTCGCCACCTTGTGGGCACAGGCAAAACCAGAAAACGCCACAGCATTTAAGCCCTGTCCGGGGAAGGTACTATCGCCGACACAATAAAGTCCAGAGACTTCTGTTTTATTGACCCTGGGTGGAAAACCAGCAAAATTAAACATTCCCAATAACCCCAAAAGTTTGCGCTGGGGAATCGGCCCGTAGGAGCCATCGACCCGTCCGAGGAATTTGCGATGGGTGCGCGGTGTCCCCACTTCCATGTAGTCCAATCCCGCATCTAATCCTGGAAAAATAGCTTCAAGGCGATCTACGAGTTGCCAGGCGGCGGCTTCTTTTTTGGCTTCATATTCCTGAGGAGAAAGGCCCTGCCATTCGCTCAGCCAACTGGGGGTAAAGGTGTGAATGATGTGGTATCCCTCAGGGGCCAGACTCGGATCGAGGAGCGTCGGAATAGAAACAAAAATAGTACCCTGTTCGGCTTCCATGGTGTCCCAATTTTCGAGCAAAATGTGGTGGCATTCCGTCCCAGGAGGAAGAACATCGGCTTTGACACCGAGGTGAACGCTGAGAAAGCTGGGGGATTTTTGGTAATTCTCCGTCCACTTTTCTTCAAAAAAGGGTTTATTTTCACTGGGGAGCAGCTTTTCAAAAGTATCCCAACGGGTGGCATTGGAAATGACTTTTTTGGCGAAATACTCGGTGCCATTGGCTAAGCGCACGCCGACGGCCCGGCCTTGGTCGGTGATGATTTCGTAGACATTTGCACCATATTGGATTTCACCACCATGTTGTTCGAAACCTTCAGCCAACTTGAGGGCGATTTGGCCCACTCCGCCTTCTGGATAGTTGATGCCCCCGTAATGGCGATCGCTAAACACCATACCCGCATTAATCATGGGAGTCAGTTCAGCTGGCACCACTGACCAGCAGTAACATTCCATATCGATAAACTTCAGCAGTTCGGGGTCTTTAATATATTGACGGGCGAGATCCCCAGCATTTTTGGGTAAATATTTAAGTAACTCTAGGCAAGCAAAGGGTTTCTGCATAAAGACCCGCAGCAGGTAGCGAATTTCTTCGAGGGAAAGCAACTCAATGCTATTGAGGCAATTAAATACTTTCCAGCATTCATCATAAAATTTACGAATGCCCTTGGCTTCGTGGGGAAACCGTGCCGTTAACTCCGTTAAAAATTCTTCGTAGTCACGGTGTACCTTGACCTCAAGATCATTGGGGAGATGGTAATGAATTTGCACCGGATCTGGGATGGTCGGAATTGACATATCCACTGCGGCGAGGGCCCGGGTGAGGAGATTGGTGGTGCCGCGATCGCCAAAGCCAAAGATCATCGAAGCGCCCACATCAAACCGATAGCCCTGCCGCTCAAAATAACCCGCACTGCCACCGGGGATCACATAGCGTTCTAGCACCAGCACCTTGATCCCTTTTGCTGCTAATTGGGTTGCCGTGACGAGGCCCCCGATACCGGAACCAATGACAATCACATCGTACTGGGGAGCAGAAATGGCAGTTTTGGCGGTCATAAACGGTGAGGCTCGCAAGGTAGGCTAAATTTTGACTGTTACATAGTCTACCTTTATTTCCCTTGGGATTAGTAGGGTAACTCTCCGGCGATGTTGCGGCGACAGTTCTTCGTTGGGCATGGGCCTTTGTCACAAAAAAAGGCGGAAAACTTTCCACCTTGTTGTATCAGAACTATATTTATTTTTAATAAGAGATTTAGAGGGCACTGGGGCCAGAAAAATACTGAATTTACTCTTCGTCGTCTTCGGGGGAAGGATAAACAAAGCTAGAACGACCAGTGAGTACAGATTTGCCAAGGGAAAGGGCCTTTTGGGCTTCGATGGTTGCCTTACGCTTCCAGTGGGCCCGGCGTTGGTCACGCTTTGCCTTTGAGGTTTTCTTCTTTGGAACTGCCATGGGATTAACTACAGATTTTTACAGAATTACCATTATAAAATCTTCTCTCCCAAAAAGTAAGTCCTCCGTCAGAATCTCTTGAATTGTGGGGGTGAATGAAGGCGGGGTTTGTCACGGGTAAAGAAATCCATGCAAATCCCACCAGAGAGGAACCGAGCTTTTACAATCGAAATCGCATTTGTGTGTCTATTTGTCCAGGAGTCTTAACAGCGATGGTGTGGTATCGACGACGGCTATACCGTAATCCCCAAGCCTACGGGGTCGTGATGGAATGGTGGTTGGGTTGGGTCGATTTTGTGCAGTGGTTTATTCCTCGCCCGGTGACGGGGAAAAAGACGCGGCGTCTGTATCGGCAGCTTTTGATCGAGGCGAGCTGGCGGCTTAATTTTGTGATGTTGACGGTCAGCTCCTGTATTATTGCCACCTTCGGGCTCATTAGTAATAGTACGGCTGTGATTATTGGGGCGATGCTGGTGGCGCCGCTCATGTTGCCGTTGCGGGGATTGGCCTTTGCCGCCCTAGAAGGGGAATTGAAATTATTTTGGCGATCGCTGTATTCAATTACCGGCGCAACCGCCCTTTCCCTGGCTTTATCCTGGATGATCGGCGTCGTCATTGGTATTCCTGATTTTGGCTCGGAACTCACGGCCCGGACGCAGCCAAATCTGATCGACCTTGGTATTGCCGTGGCCGCTGGGGGGATTAGCGGTTTTGCGAAGGTGCGCCGAGGGATCAGCGATGCCCTCGCCGGGACGGCGATCGCCGTTGCCCTGATGCCTCCCCTCTGTGTGGTGGGCTTATCTTTTTCCCAAGGCTATTTCAATTACTCCCGTGGCGCTTTCTTACTCTATCTAACCAACCTCCTCGGCATTACCCTTGCCTGCATGGTGGTCTACATCTTGGCCGGTTATGCCGAGATCAACCACGCCCTGGGTTGGACGATGGCCCTAACCCTGATTTTGTTAGTACCCCTGGGGGCAAGATTTGTTCAACTCGTGCAACAGCTCCGCCTACAACAAACCATCACCAGCCAGCTCACAACTAAAACCGTCACTGTTGGTCAAGATGTTGAAAATGTTCGGGTGCGGGTTGACTGGACTTCTTCCCCACCGATTATCTATGTTAATCTCCAGGCGAAAAAAGAAATTACCCCCAGACAAGCCCTGCTCGTTGAAGAATTTTTACGCAAGCGTAATCGGCAAATTTTTAAAATTGTGTTTCAGGTCAGTCCAATCCAAGAAGTCAAAGCCGATGACATCGATCCCCATGATTTAGATTTACCCCAATTGGACATGGCCCCACCACGCCAATAAAAAAGACTCCAATTGTCAACTAGAAATCCTTGAAAGATCAAGCTTTTCGCTTTAGTTCAACCTAACAATAACCGACAAAGAACGACCCTATCTAGCGCCAGTCAAAAGGTTTACCTATTCTTAAAGTCAAGATGTCGCAGGACTGATAATATACTGGAGCCGAAGGTTTTGTATTCTAATGGTCTAGGCAAAACTGATAAAGCTGGCAAACGCGGAAACCCTCTCCATCGTTAAGCTCTTCTCAGATTTAAACAAGCCTCAACATTAGCTCCACCAAGTCATTCGGCAAGTGATTGACTATTTTCTTGACTCCCCGCATCCGGCCTAGATAAGCTGCTTTTCCAATGATTGAACTCGACAATGCAAACGCCACAGACTACGTTCTGCAGACAGAAAATGTCAGTGTCTATTACGGTAACTTCCTGGCGATCAAAGGCGTTTACCTCAACATTCCCAAAAATCAAGTAACAGCATTTATTGGCCCCTCTGGTTGCGGTAAAAGCACTCTGCTGCGTTGCTATAACCGTCTCAATGATCTCATTCCTTCTTTCCGCATAGATGGCGACATCGCTTACCATGGCAGTAGTCTCTACGGATCCGGTGTAGATCCAGTGGAAGTGCGCCGTCGCATTGGCATGGTGTTCCAGAAGCCAAACCCCTTCCCCAAATCGATCTATGACAATATCGCCTATGGGGCACGGATCAATGGTTACAAGGGCGACATGGACGAACTGGTAGAACGCTCACTGCGCCAGGCCGCTCTTTGGGATGAGGTTAAGGATAAATTGCGTCAAAGTGGCCTCGCCCTATCTGGGGGGCAACAGCAACGGCTTTGTATTGCCCGGACAATCGCCATTCAGCCAGAGGTGGTGTTGATGGACGAGCCCTGTTCTGCTTTAGACCCGATTTCGACTCTCAAAATTGAAGAGTTGATCCACCAGCTCAAAGAGCAATACACGATTGTTATCGTGACCCATAATATGCAACAGGCTTCGCGGGTCGCTGATATGACGGCATTTTTCAACGTGAAGACCAATGATGATGGTACTCGCCAGGGCTATCTGGGGGAATGTGACCGCACGGAGGTTATTTTCCAAAATCCCCGGGAACAGGCCACCCAAGAATATGTCAGTGGCCGTTTCGGTTAATTTGAGGGAATGACTTTAGGGTCTGTTTTTCTCGCAACGCTACACTAAATTTTTGTCTCAGCCTTAGCCCATATCTGCTGTTGCAGGTAATGGGTTTTTTGTTTGTGATTGAATTTGTTACGGGTTGACCAAAAAAGACGGCACTTCGATAGGATAGGACAATCCTAGAGACTGAACATGAATTGGGCTTTGTGGGTTCATACCACGATTGAATGTTGAACTGATATGTTTAAATGTGAGGACTTAGTATTGTCTTTGTTTAGCGACAATTTTTCTGCACTGATTTGGAATCCATGGCTGTTGCTCCTACCGTCACAATGAATCAACCTCAACATGTTTTTGTTGTCCAAGATGACACTGGACAACGGGAATATATTTTGACGGATGCTCGCTATTCTATTGGGCGTCGTAGTAGTTGCGCGATTCACCTCCAGTCTCAGTTTGTGTCTCGTCTCCATGCCACCTTAGTCCGGCATCTCACGGATGATCATGTTTACTATCGCATTGTTGATGGGGACGGTTTGCAGGAGGCGAGTGCCAATGGCATTTTGGTCAATGGGAACAAAGTGAATGCGGTCACACTCCAGGATGGGGATGTCGTGACGTTTGGCCCCCAAATTTTGGGTCGTTACGAACGGCGATCGCCGCGTGCTTCAAAGCGCACTCAGCCAGGGGAGGAAGATCCCTTTGACATTACGCTCATTGATCCGGCGATGTTAGCCGAGGATCAAGAACTGATGGCTGATGAAGAGGCAACACGTTTGTTTTAGGGTGGCCTTAACGGAAACGGGTGATAGTTGTTTGAGGTATTTTTTCCAGGAACGCAATGGTTAATTTTTCTGCTCCGAAAGCGGCTGGTTTGGCCCCTTGGTTTGATATTACGGCCCTGTTGTTGTGGGGAGCTTTGCTGCTCAAGTATGCGATTACGGGCCAGCTAGCTCTGTTGATCCACCCCAATTACTTCGGTTTATGTGTGGCGGCGGGGATTATTCTCCTCCTGCTGGGGTTGGGAAAATTACTACAACAGGTGCGTCCCCAAGTTAGTGGCGGGGAGTCGGTGCAGCACATTACGCTATTACCCCAGAATGTGGGGAGTGCCCTATTAATTGTGGTGGCGATCGCCGGATTTTTGATCCCGCCGACCATTTTGTCGAGCCAAACGGCGATTCAACGGGGTTTAACGGAAGAGTTGCCCCTCACCCGGAGTCAACCGGAAAGTTTTCGGGTCGGCACCTCCCCAGAGGAGCGGACGTTATTGGATTGGATTCGGACGTTGAATGTTTACCCGGAACCCGATGCCTATACGGGGGATCCGGTGAAGGTGAACGGCTTTGTGACTCACCTGCCCCAGTTGCCGGACAATTACATGATGGTGTCGCGGTTTGTGTTGACCTGTTGTGCAGTGGATGCCTATCCGGTGGGATTGCCCGTGAAACTCGAAGGCGATCGCCAAGCCTTTGCGCCGGACTCTTGGGTAGAAGTCACGGGGGAAATGATTACCGAGGATCTCCAACTCACCACAGAAGCTGAGGGTGATAATAATTTGCCCCAGCGTCAGTTGGTGATCCAAGCCAGTGCCGTCGAACCGATTCCCACCCCCAGAAATCCTTACGATTATTAGGTATAAGGGTGGTGTTGCGCTCTTAAATCTTCGATGGTTAATCCCGCCGTTCGCCGCCCATTTTTCGTTCTTTGGGGTCTGTTGGCCGTTGGTCTGCTGGGTTGCCAGGGGGGAAGGGGGCGATCGCCCCAGGATGAATCCATTCAGGTGTATTTCAATCAGCGTCAAGGCCGACGTATTAGTTACACCGAACCCTACCGCCAACTGAAACGCCCAGGGGATAACCTCGAAGAAATTTTGATTGAGGGCATTAACAGTGCCCAAAGCACCATTGATATTGCGATTCAGGAGTTGAACTTACCCCTGGTAGCTGAAGCTCTGGCCGACCAAGCCGCTGCGGGAATCACAATTCGCGTCATCGTCGAAAATAATTATCGTCAACCCTGGGCCACACCTGATTCGGCAGAAATTTTAGAACTCGATGAACGGGATCAGGGAAAATACCAAGAATTTGTCGCCCTCGCCGACGAAAACCAAGATGGCTTTTTGGATGCGGCAGAGACGGCTAAATATGATGCGATCGCCATTTTAGAACGGGCAAAGATTCCGATTTTGGACGACACCGCCGACGGTTCCAAAGGGAGCGGCCTGATGCACCACAAATTTATGGTGGTCGATGGGGAAACGGTGATCACCGGCTCAGCAAACTGGACATTGAGCGGCATCCACGGAGATTTCGCCAACCCGGAAACCAGGGGCAATGTAAACCACCTAATGCGGATCCAAGATGCGGCGATCGCCCAGGTTTTTACAACAGAATTTGAGGAGATGTGGACAGGGCGTAAGTTTGGAGTCCAGAAACTTCAGGAACCGCCCCAAACCTTTAGCGTAGGCAACAGTCGCGTCACCGTTCAGTTTTCGCCTTTCTCTAGTTCCCAACCTTGGGAAAATACGAGCAATGGTCTCATTGGCAGCACCCTCGCCCAAGCCCAGGAGTCAATTAGCCTGGCCCTATTTGTGTTCTCTGAGCAAAAAATCGCCAATATTTTAGAAAAAGAAGCTCAAGAAGGCACTGCAATCCGCGCCTTAATTGATCCGAGTTTTGCCTTTCGGGAATATAGCGATGGACTGGATCTGTTGGGGGTGAATCTCAAGGAAAAATGTGACCCCTTTAATCGGCCCTGGGCTAACCCCATTCAAACTGTCGGCACGCCCAAATTACCCAAGGGGGACAAATTTCACCACAAATTCGCTGTCATCGATGGAAAAACCGTAATTACTGGCTCCCATAATTGGTCGGCTGCTGCCAATAATCAAAACGACGAAACTCTCTTAATTATCCAGAACGAGGCGATCGCCCAACAATTTCAAGCTGAATTCGATCAGTTTTATACCACGGCCTATCTGGGGATTCCGCCCTTTATCGCCAGCAAACAAAAAAACATCCCTGCTGACTGTACCGTAGCCGCCACCGATGGCCCCGTGAACCTCAACACCGCCAGTGCCGTCGAACTCGAAACCTTACCTGGTATTGGCCCCAGCCTCGCCCAAGGAATTATCGAAGGCCGCCCCTACTCTGGTTTGACGGATCTGCAACGGGTATCGGGCATTGGGGAAAAGAAAGCCGCCGACCTGGCCGGAAAAGTCACTTGGTAGAGACGCGTTATAGTACCCTTAGCCCTTTCTCTGAACGCCGTTGAGCGATTTATCTATGCGCCCAATTTTTAGTTTTCTGTGTAGTCTGCTGCTGTGGATTAGCCTTTGTTGGCCCAGTGTTGCCCTCACCAATGCCCAAATCTCTGAAGGCGATCGCCTCACCCAAACCGCGATCCAGGCGGCGAAAAAAGGCGATTTGTTTACCGCCGAAAAAATTTGGTCCGATTTAATTGAAGCATTTCCCCAAAATCCGGCCCTCTGGAGCAACCGAGGCAATACGAGGGCGAGTTTAAATCAGTTTGATGCAGCCCTCGACGATCTCAATGAAGCGATCCGCCTGGCCCCAGACCAAGTCGAACCTTACTTTAATCGCGGTGCGATCCTCGAACAACAGCAACGGTTTAGCGAAGCGATCGCCGACTATGACAAAGCCATCGAACTCGATCCCCAAGAGGCGATCGCCTACCACAATCGCGGCAATGCCTATGGCAGTTTGGGCAATTGGGAACAGGCCCGCCAGGACTACCAGAAAGCAACGGAACTGGATCCCCGCTTTGCCTGGGCCGCCGAAAGTTATGCCCTTTCCCTGTATCAAGTTGGCGAAAACAACCAAGCGATCCAGCGAATGAAAGGCCTGGTGCGCAAATACCCGATGTTTGCTGATGCGCGGGTGGCTCTGACGGCGATGCTCTGGGGCAACCATCAATTCGGCGAGGCTGAAAGTAACTGGGTGGCTGCAGCGGGTTTAGACGATCGTTACCGGAATCTAGAGTGGTTAGAGGATATTCGTCGCTTTCCACCGAAAGTCCTTGAAGATTTAGATAATTTCCTCAATCTCCAGTAAATTTCAAGATTCTAGGCTGATTTTGCGGTTTGCAGCAGTTTAGCCCGCACCAGTTTAATTGCATCGTAGCTGTATTTTTCCTGGAGGTGCTCCCGCAACTGCGTTAAGGATTCTGCTCCCACGGTGGCGATCGCCTTTTCAATTTCCACTTGGGCGGCTGGTTTGACGAGGCGGTCTAGGTCAGTAATCTCGCCATTCTGGAGTAATGTTGCCAGGTGCTCGTTGATCGTCCCCGCCGTCAGACTGCGCCGCTTGGCAATTTCTGTAACCGAAAGGCCCTGTTGATAAAGCTGGAGGGTGAGTAACTGGGTGCCATTGACCTGGGGGTTTGGTGGCTCTTGGCTGGCGCAAAATTCCTGAATTGCCGCGAGGAAAGGCTCCCCATAACGCTGGTATTTCGCACTCGTTACCCCAGAAATCAAACAAAAATCTGCTTGGGTGCGGGGTCGCTGAGTTGCCATTTGCCGGAGGGTCGCATCGGAAAAAATCATATAGGGAGCAACCCAATTTGCATCGGCCAATTGTTTCCGCAGTTGTCGCAGTTGCCCAAAAAGAATTTCCGCATCGAGGCGACTTTCAGAAATCCCCAGAATTTCCTGGGCCGTTTGCCGCCGTTCCACAGCAATTTTCACTGTTTTCTGTTGTCGCAAAATTTCCCAACTGCGAGCGTTGAGCTTCAAGACCCGATAGCCGTCGCTTGTTTCTGCTACTAAGCCCTGATGTAAAAGCGATCGCCCCAAATTTTTCCATGCTTCCTTAGTATGGTCGAGGCCAATGCCATAGGTAGACAGTTGGTGGTGCCCATTTTGGATAATTTTTTCTTTCTTGGAACCCCGCAACACATCGATAATGTAGGTCATGCCATAACGTTCTCGACAGCGGGCAACACAGGATAAAAATTTCTGGGCCTCAATCGTCCAATCTTCGACAGGGCGAGGATTCTGGCAATTATCGCAACCGCCGCAGTCCCCCGGAAATTGCTCCCCGAAATAGCTCAGTTGGATCGTCCGCCGACAATCGATCCCCTCGGCATAGTCGATCATCTTTTGCAGCTGTTGGTAGGCAATTCGTTTTTCCTGTTCGTCTTCCTTGAGTTCAATGAAATATTCGGCCCTTTTAATATCCCCTGCCCGATAGAACAGAGTACAGTGGGCAGGCTCCCCGTCTCGACCCGCACGACCCGACTCTTGGTAATAGCGTTCTAAATTGGTCGGTAAATCATAATGCACCACAAAGCGCACGTCGGGTTTGTTGATGCCCATGCCAAAGGCAACGGTGGCGACCATCACAGGCACATCATCCCGGATAAATTGCTCTTGATAATCCGCCCGTAAACGATCCGCCAAGCCCGCATGGTAGGGCAAGGCTTTAACGCCATCTTGTTTGAGGCGATCGGCCAACTCGTCTACTTTTTTGCGGCTAGAACAGTAGATAATTCCCGGTTGCCCGCGCCGTTGACGAACATAGCGCAGCAGTTGCGTATAACTTTTCCGGTCTTTGGGAAGAACCTCGTAGTAAAGGTTGGGGCGATTAAAACTGGTGCAGTGAAAGCTGGGGTTTTGTAAAGCGAGTTGATCAATAATATCTTCACGGACGCGCTGGGTGGCGGTGGCGGTAAAGGCCTGGCAAGGAGTCTGGGGATAACGCCTCCGGATGCGACTGAGTTGGCGGTATTCGGGGCGAAAATCATGGCCCCATTCTGAAACACAGTGGGCCTCATCCACCACAAAGCCAGCGAGGCCAATGGTCTGATCCACATCTGTAAGTAGTTGCTGAAAGCCTTCGTTAAATAATCGTTCTGGGGCAACGTAGAGCAGTTTAATATTGCCGTTAAAAATTGCCTGGATCCGCGATCGCGCTTGGTCGAGGTTGAGGGTACTGTTTAGGAAAGTTGCACCAATGCCATTGTCTGTCAGGGCATCGACTTGATCCTGCATTAGGGCAATCAAAGGAGAAATCACCACCGTCAACCCCGGTTTCAGCAGGGCGGGCAGTTGGAAACAAAGGGACTTGCCCGCTCCTGTTGGCATCAGGGCGAGGACGTCGCGGTTTTCCAGGGCAGCGGTAATGACCGCCTTTTGGCCATGGCGGAAATTGTCATATCCGAAGAAGTGTTTGAGGGCGGCTTCTAGGGATGGGAACTGGGACATGGCGGCAACAAAACGAAAACAACTAGCCCCCTAATCGTACCGTGACCCAGTCTTTGAGCAGATCCAATAGGCTGAGGCCACCGTTGAAGAACACATAAATGACGGACACCATCAGCACGGCAATGACAACAGAGAAAACAACCCCAGCGCCACTGATCAAGCCATCGTCCTCTTGGAGGCCAAAGGCGGTGAGGAAAATCGCCATGGCCGGGAGGGTATTGGTGCCGGGAATGGGGATCATCATCGAGGTAGCCATCAGGGCAATGGTACAACCCATAACTGTGCGACCCAGGCGACTCTGGCAAACGATGGGAAACCGGGGGTGGGCGATCGCCTCAATTTTTTTGAGCCAAGGGAGACCTTTTTTCAGGATGCCCTGGGCCATGGTCGTTTTGATGGTTTTTCGTTGCCAAGCAACCGGAAGCCAGAGTTTTTTCCGCCCAAAAATCAACTGGAGGGCGATCGCAAAAATTAAAATCCCAAAGGGCGTCGAATAACCCGGGGCCGGAATCGGCAGGGCCGACGGAAAGGCCAACAGCAGCAAAATGACCCCAAAGACTTTTTCCTCTGCGAGGGCGATCGCCTGGGCTAAACTAACGGTTTCACCACGGTCTTCTTCAAAAAAATAACGGTGCAATTCTTGGGAGAGGCGAGCCATAGCCAAATGTTACGCAGAGGGACAGCTACTGAGCATAGCGCAATGCCCGTCCGTTAATTGTGTTTACAAAAAAAATCTCCCCACCGGGGGGGGAGATCATCGGGCGAGTTAAATGAAGGCTTACTTCTGGGTTAAACGGGTCAACACTTGGTTCGAACGTTCCACAAACGCTTTCATCCCCTCCGCATCAAAGGCCTTCTGGGCCATCAATGCCAGGTCATAGACGTGCTGACACATCATATCGATGGTTTCCTGATTCGAGGCTTTGCCATCTGCTTGGATAATTGAACCCTGGCTGAGTTGGTAAATATTTTCGATCAAGGGGTGCGACAAATTAATCATCAACACATGATCTTCTGGGAATTGCATTGCCGTCTGTTGCATCATCGCCGTCATCTCTTGCAGACGTCGCATGGCCTCTGGTAAAAGCACCATTGCCGGGGGCGTTGCCGCTGTTTCTGCGGATTTAATCGATTGGGTTTTGATGTTGACCTTTGGTTTCCCAATCGCCTTTTCAAACAACTCTTTAATGACGTCGCCACGGGTTTTGTTGGTATTCGGGTCAACAATTTCACTGGCCTTATCGTCTTCTACGAGGCTTTGATCTAGCTCCGAGTCCACCCGTGAAAACTTCACATTGCTGTATTCCTGTTCCAGGAAAGGAATGAAGTAATTGGTATCAATAAAGGAGTCCATGTAAAGGACTTCTAAACCTTGGTTTTTGTACAGTTCAATGTAAGTGCCCTGGGTGCTGGGATCGGTGCAATAAAAAACGCGATTTTCGTGCTTTTCTTTATTGCGCTCTAAATAATCTTTGAGGGTTGTATAGGGGGCCGTAGACGTTGCCTGGGTGTCTTCGGATTTCACGTCTTCCCACACATCGCCATCATTGCCCTGTACTTCTACTTTCGGCGTTGTCGCTGCTGTTTCTGGTTGGTGGGTTGTGCGGTAAATGAGAATGTCTTCGACTTGTTTTTTAAACTTCTCATCGCGGATACTACCGTACTTCACAAAGGTGCCGACATCTTCCCAACTTTTAACGTAGTCACTATAGCTTTCGTTGTAGAGGGACTTCAGGCGATCGCCAACTTTTTTGGCAATGTAATCGGAGATGCGGCGCACTGTCCGGTGGTTTGTTAAGGCACTGCGAGAAACATTGAGGGGAATATCGGTGCTGTCCACAACGCCCCGCAGCGGCATCAGAAATTCAGGGATGACTTCTTCGCAATGGTCACTGACAAAAACCTGATTACAGAACAGCTTGATTTGTCCTTTAGTAACATCAATGTCCGGGCGCAGTTTCGGAAAATAGAGAATGCCATTGAGCAAGAAAGGATAGTCCGTATTCAAGTGAACCCACAGTAATGGGTCTTCTTGGAAAGGGTAGAGATAGCGATAAAATTCGAGGTAATCTTCGTCGGTTAAATTCTGGGGAGATTCTTTCCAAATGGCCCGCTGTTTGTTGATTTGTTCCCCTTCAAAGCGAATGGCAACGGGCATAAAATCAGAATAGGTTTTAACCAATTGGCGAATCCGTTGGGATTCTAAATATTCTGTTTCCTCGTCCATCATGGTGAGGGTAATGGTTGTGCCGATGCTGGTTTTGTCACTGGCACTCAGTTGAAATTCGGGGGAACCATCACAGCTCCAATGAACCGCTTCCGCACCATCTTTGCAGGAAAGGGTATTAATTTCTACTTGAGTGGCCACCATAAAGGCAGAATAAAACCCTAAACCAAAATGCCCGATTAAATCGTTCGCATCCTTGCCATATTTTTGAATAAATTCTTCGGCACTCGAAAAGGCAACTTGGTTAATATATTTTTTGATTTCGTCGGCGGTCATCCCAATGCCATTATCGGTAATGGAGAGTTGTTTTTTCTCCTTGTTAACGTCAATAATGATTTCCCCATCGGGCACATCAATGCTACTTTCACCGGCCATTTTTGCCATTTTGCGCTTGGTGATCGCATCGGCGGCATTGGAAATGAGTTCCCGTAAAAAGATCTCGTGGTCGGTATACAGAGATTTTTTGATTATCGGGAAAATATTCTCGGTATGGATTGTAATATTGCCTTTTTCGAGGACTGCCATAGGTCGTATGTTTCCAACTTGGTCTAAGGATTTGTCCTCTATTTTGCCGGAACTTGGGAAAACCTCAAGGCGGCGATCGCCCCCATCCCTAGATGCGGATTTCCGTATTTTCTTGATTCCTATGGCTTCTTTTGGAGCTGTTGTAATACCCAATTCACCCCATCTTGGAGATCCTTGGCGACATAATCGGGCTTGGTATGGTGTTGGTACTTGCCGCTGAGAACTTGTTTACCGTAGCCTGTTTGAACCAAAATTCCCCGGAGGCCAGCGTTGTGGGCGAGGTCAATATCCGTCGCCTTGTCCCCCACCATAAAACTACGGCGTAAATCTAAATCATGTTCCCAGGCCGCTGTCACCAACATTCCTGTATTCGGCTTGCGCCAGGTGCCCCACTGGGTAAAGTCTGGGTGGGTGCCCCCGGCTGACTGGCTTAAATAAGGGCAATAATACAGCGCATCGAGGTGGGCCGCCGCTTCTTGGTTTAGGAGGGTACGCAGTCTGGTGTGGAGGGCTTCTACATGGTCAATGCCATAGTAGTCCCGGGCTGGCCCCGATTGGTTGGAAACCAAGCAACAAAAAATTCCTTGATCGTTGAGCGATCGCACAGCCGCCGCCACCCCTGGAATTAGATTCAGGTCTTCGAGGGTGTGAATATATCCTGCTTCGATGTTAAGGACACCATCACGATCAAGGAAAACTGCTGGTTTAGCCACGCCAAATTTGAGCCAATACGTCTTTGGGTTGAATATCTGCCATTTTTCCAGTGGGAGACTGGATGCCAATCAATTTATCATTCTGTGGCGGTAAGAGCTTTTCGGCGTGGGTCGCACCAAAGAGAGCAATGGTGTAAGTCCCCACGGCGGCGGCCAGGTGCATCGGCGCACTATCTGTACAAACCATCAAGTTGGCC
Organism: Synechococcus sp. BDU 130192; assembly: GCF_963876085.1. NCBI lineage: Bacteria > Bacillati > Cyanobacteriota > Cyanophyceae > Synechococcales > Synechococcaceae > Synechococcus > Synechococcus sp. BDU 130192. The sequence continues at coordinate 243,263 of NZ_CAWNNO010000033.1, forward strand.
CCGGCAATCATGGCTGCTGCTTTACCAATATCCTCAGGCCGTGTCACCTTTAGCGCTGGATAAAGGGCGATGAGTTCCGTGACCCAAGGGGCATCGTCCGGGCCTTGGAGCAAGACAATCGGGAGGTTTGGCTGCTTACTCTGGATATCTTCAATGATCGGTTGCCAATTTGCCACAGGGTAGAGTTTGTTGATGCCCTTGGCTTGGGAGAGTTGACTGGCACCACCGTGGATCAGGATATACCCCTCGGTTAAGCCCAGGCGTTTTTGTTCCCCTTCGGCCCACTGAATGTCCCCATTGGGCACTGTGATACTGGGGGATGGACAATCGGTGTCAATGCCTAAGCCTTTGAGGAGATCGTGGTAGAGGGCCGCTGCGTATTGGTTTTCGTTGAGGGGGGCTGGATTGGAGATAAACCAAGATGTTGCGGTTTTGTAGCCCACGCGGGTGGGAATTCCATTCAGCCAGAGCAGGAAGCCCACAGCCCAATTTTTGCCGAGGGAGAGGGCAATTTCGTACTCGCGATCGCGGATGGTGCCGAGAATATTGAGATAGTCAGCCGGGCCATTGCGATCTTTAAAGTCGAAGGTCAGCACTTCATGAACCTGGGGACAGACGCGATAGGCTGCCTTGGCACGGGGTTCGACCAGAACGTCAATCATGGCTTCGGGATAACGTTCCTTGAGATCAGCGAGGGTCGGGAAGAAGAGGATTTGGTCGCCAACTCCTCCGGGAACTAGGGCTAGTATGCGCATCTTGGGGGTATAAACTTACGTATCCAGCATCATTTTAGAAGAGAATAGGCGGAAACGTTTAGTAACTTAGGGAAAAGCCATGGTGCACTTGTTATTGCCTGCGGCGGGCGTCGGCAAACGGATGGGCGGCGATCGCAACAAACTGCTGATGACACTACAGGATAAACCGCTCTTTAGTTGGACGCTCCAGGCAGCGGCGGCGGCGGATGCGGTGGCCTGGATTGGCATCATGGGACAGCCTTTAGATTTTCCGGACTTTGAGGCAATTTTGGCCGATTTAAAGCTTTCTAAGCCTGTCCAACTGATTCGAGGTGGCAAAACTCGCCAAGAGTCAGTTTATAACGGCCTACAAGCCCTTCCCCCAGAGGCAACCCAGGTGCTGATCCACGATGGGGCGAGGTGTTTGGCCACCCCAGCACTATTTAATCGCTGTGCGGCGGCCCTAGAAACCTGTGAGGGCTTAATTGCGGCGATCCCCGTCAAGGACACCATTAAGGTGGTAGATGAACAAGGTTGGGTCAAAGAGACGCCGGAGCGGGCGAAGCTTTGGGCTGCCCAGACGCCCCAGGGGTTTACGGTGCAGCGCCTCAAGGATTGCCACGAAAAAGGCAAAACCCTGGGTTGGGAAGTGACCGATGATGCGGCTTTGTTCGAGCGTTGTGGTCTGCCTGTGAAAATTGTCTCTGGGGAAGAAACAAACCTCAAAATTACGACGCCAGGAGATTTGGCGATCGCCGAATTTATTTTGCAGAGCCGTGATGAAATGCCAAAAACCTAGGAGTTGGAAACCTCGGTGCTTTTTAACAGCGGTTTGGGGTGGCGGTGCCGTTGGGTACGGTAAACCTGGATGGGGCGGTCAATGCCTTTAAATCGCCCGGCACCCATGGGAATAAATAAATCCTGGTGGCGATCGCCAATCGCTTGATATGTCGCATCGGTGATCACACATTCCCCCGGCGGACAAATGGTCTCAAGGCGGGCGGCAAGATTCACCGTTCCCCCCAGAACCGTGTAGTCCACCCGCTGGGAGCTGCCCACATCGCCCACAAAAGCCTTGCCGCTATTTACTGCAACCCGCAGTTGAATCGGTTGGGGCCAAATATTTTGTAAATTTAGTTGATCAAGGCGGTTGAGCATGCCCATGGCGGTGGCGATCGCCCGTTCAGCATGGTCGATCTGGGGTTCCGGTGCCCCAAAAAACGCCATAATGCAGTCGCCAATAAACTTATCGAGGGTTCCTCCTTGGGCAAACACCGAGTGGAGCATCTCTTCAAAAAAAACGTTCAGCAAATCCGCAATGGCACTGGGGGAAGACTGCTCCGCAATGGGCGTAAAATTAACGATGTCTGCAAATAGAATACTGATTTCCGCTTCCCTAGGGGGGAGTCGCCCATTTTTTAACGCCCCCACCGAAATTAATTGATGTACCACCGCAGGCGAATGGTAACGCTCTAGTTTTTGACGAATTTGAGCCTGTTCCTGGAGACGACGGCTCAGCAACCACCGTTGCACACTGGCTGCCAACAGATGGCCAATGGTCGAAAAAAAACTTAAATCATCATCGGTTAACGATTCTGATTCATCTAACTTCAAGTGGGCATCACCATACAAAACCCCCACCACTTTTGTTTGATCCCATAGGGGCACCGCCAACACTCCCCGAATCCCCTTTGCCAAAATGCTATCTTCCCCCGCAAAGCGCTGGTCGCTCTGGGCATCTACGGATTTGAGGGCAACCCTTTCTTTAAAAACCTTTTGGCAGACCGATTGACTAATCCAAGCACTGGTGCGGATGGCCGGGTGATTATCCGGGAGACTCTGGGCCGCAGCACTGAGGAGTTCTAATTTGCCATTGCCCCGAATATCAATGAGCAGCGCCAGCCGTTCTAAGCCTGGCAATTCCTGAAAAATAACATTCCGGGTCAGGCGAAAAATAGCTTCAATGGATTCGGCAGAACTAAGTTGTTTCACAATGTCCACCAACTCCTTGAGGCGGGCGATCGCCGTTTCCGTGTGGGGCTGATGACCATAGCCTTCTTCCCCCTGTAGCCATTGCTCCTTGAGATCTTCGGCGTTACGGAGAATAGTGCGCCCCGATCCCCATTGGTCGGCCTGTAGATCTGTCGTTTCATCGAGGGTCACATTCTGGAACGTGACTAAAATTGAGGCATGGCCAAGACGGATTAAATCTCCTTGGCGGATCGTTTGGGGCTCAGTAATCCGGACGTGATTGAGATATGTGCCATTGGTGCTGCCCAAGTCCTCTAAAATCCAAGCTTGTTGTCGCCGTTTGATCCGGGCGTGGTACCGGGAAATTTGGGTCATCTGTAGCGAGAGACTACATTCAGGCAAGCGACCGATCACAAACTCCCCTTGATCGACCACCACAATACGTTCTGGGTAGCCCTCAGCTTGGATGCGGAGTTGCAGATCAGTCATAGGAGTTTCACGGGAAATAACACGTGCCAGTGGCCTGCGAAAAAAATTGCTGAATTTAAATAGTCAAAGCGATGACAGGGGAATTCTGCCCACGGAAGTTCAGAAAACAAGGGGAAATTTTGCTCGGCTTGTCATAAAAAGTCAGCGCCCGAAGCGGAGATTCATCCCTGAGTGTAGCCCAAGGAGGATATTTTTCTGTCTAAAGATAGTGGCGATCGCCACAAACCGTTAAGGAAGTTCTGGCAATGGGGGGAGTTGGATCGGTATCGCCTGGGTGGGAGGCAAGAGGGCCGGGGGAAATGTGAAGGGGAGATCTGCACTGGCGATCGCCCCTTGGAATTCAAAGTTCCACACCACAGAACCATCGGCCTGGGGCAAACGTTGAAAGGTGGGCGACCAAGTGGGCGGAATTTCCCCAGCCCAGGTTAAGACAATGCGGGTGGTGCGGTCATTAAATTGGCCAATGCGTAGTTGACGAATGGTGCCGTCGTAGGCCTGGGTCAAGGTGGCAGCGGGCCAGCGGGTATCGGTCAGGTCAATGATCAGACGAGTCGGATTACTGAGGCGAGAATATTGGGGAATCGTCGTTGGGGCGGTTTGGAGGCGGAGTTGCTGTGCTTGGGGATCAAAGGCCCAATCTTGGAGGGGGAGCAACTCTGGCGATAGATCGGCGATCGCCTTGGGGCTGTGGCTCAGTCCGGCTACCAACACCAGCACTACACAGACACTCTGATTAAAATATTTTTGGATTAACCCAACAGCCATTCTGAGGCCCGTTCTCCCAATTCCAAACGAATACTAATTGCTTTGCCGACCCTGGGGCGTTCTGTGGTTTCTTCGAGGTAAGTATGGACTTGTTGACTCACACCCCATTCCCCTAAATAAGTGGCGATCGCCTGGAGATGTTCCTCATATTGAGCCTCCGAGAGGGGAAAAGAAACCTGTTCCAAATATTTCCACATCACCTGGAGATACCATTCCCCCTTAATTTGTCGCAGTTGGATGTCATAGGATCGTCCCCATTTACGCCACAAAAGTTCCCGTAGTTCTCCACCATTCATCGCCCACTCCTCCTGCGGTTCATTGACATTTCTGTGGCCAAAAGCCTAATCTCAGCCGATCTGTAATAATTTATCTACAAAACTTTGTTAACCTTTTTAAAGACTATCCGGCAACCAACTAAGGCTCAAGCTCAGGTAAAACGCCATCTTTGCTCGCCATTTGGATGATATTCTTCATAGGAAGTATTGTAGAAACGCTTACATAACTATACAAAAAGGCTCTGATTATGACTCAATTATCAGGTTCCTCCGATGTTCCAGATCTAGGTCGTCGCCAATTTTTGAACCTCCTCTGGGTGGGGACGGCGGCGGGAACGGCTCTCGGTGGTTTATATCCCGTTATTAAATATTTTATTCCTCCTTCTAGTGGTGGCGCTGGTGGTGGCGTGATTGCTAAAGATGCCCTCGGTAATGACATTATCGTGAGCGACTATCTCCAAACCCACACCGCAGGCGATCGCTCCTTGGCCCAAGGCCTCAAAGGGGATCCCACCTATGTGGTTGTCGAAGGGGATAACACCATCTCCAGCTATGGGATCAACGCCATCTGTACCCACCTTGGCTGTGTCGTCCCCTGGAATACCGCTGAAAATAAATTCATGTGTCCTTGCCACGGTTCTCAGTATGACGAAACCGGGAAAGTTGTCCGCGGTCCGGCTCCTTTATCCTTGGCCCTTGTCCATGCGGAAGTGACTGAAGATGACAAGATCTCCTTCACCGACTGGACAGAAACCGATTTCCGTACTGACGAAGCTCCTTGGTGGGCCTAAAGACCCCATACGGGTTCATCCATTAGAGAAAACGCTTGTAAAAATTTACGATGAAAACACCTGAACTGATGGCAATCTGGCAACGGCTAAAGACCGCCTGCCTCGTGGCGATCGCCACCTTTGGTTTATTTTTCGCCAGTGATGCCCTTTTCCCCCAAGCCGCTGCCGCCTATCCTTTTTGGGCTCAGCAAACCGCCCCAGAAACGCCCCGTGAAGCAACAGGCCGGATCGTCTGTGCCAACTGTCACCTCGCTGCCAAAGAAGCCGAGGTGGAAATTCCCCAGTCCGTTTTACCCGATCAAGTTTTTGAAGCCGTTGTCAAAATTCCCTATGACCACAGCCAACAGCAGGTTCTAGGGGACGGCTCCAAGGGTGGCCTCAACGTTGGTGCTGTTTTGATGCTTCCTGATGGTTTCAAAATTGCGCCCGCTGATCGTCTCTCTGACGAACTAAAGGAAAAAACCGAAGGTCTCTACTTCCAGTCCTACGCTCCGGATCAAGAAAACGTCGTGATCATTGGGCCGATTTCCGGTGATCAATACGAAGAGATCGTTTTCCCGGTACTCTCCCCCGATCCGAAAACCGATAAGAACATCAACTACGGTAAATATGCAGTCCACCTCGGTGCGAACCGTGGCCGTGGACAAGTTTATCCCACTGGTGAACTAAGCAATAACAATCAATTTAAAGCGTCTGCCACCGGCACCATCACCAATATTGCAGTGAATGAGGCTGCGGGTACGGATATTACCATTTCCACTGAAGCGGGCGAAGTGATCGATACGATCCCGGCTGGCCCCGAAGTGATTGTTTCTGAAGGTCAGGCGATCGCCGCTGGTGAAGCCCTCACGAACAACCCCAACGTCGGTGGATTTGGCCAAAAAGATACAGAAGTTGTTCTCCAGAATCCCGCTCGCATCTATGGCTACATGGCCTTTGTCGCTGGGATTATGTTGACTCAAATCTTCCTCGTTCTGAAGAAGAAACAGGTAGAACGGGTTCAAGCCGCTGGCCAACTCGACTTCTAAATTACAAGAAATTTAAAATTGTGCGAAGGCAGACTCCGGTCTGTCTTTTTTATTGCTGATGTGCTTGATTCGCCGCCACTAATGTCTTCAAAGTTTCCATCGTGCGGTGCAATTCCTGGGCGAGGGGATGGGATAAATCGAAGATTTTCAAAAGTGAGTTGTAATACCAAAGGGTGCCCTCTTTTTTGCCTTTAAAACGGGGCCAGAGAGCTTCACCGATCCGTTGGTAATCCCACAAAATAGATTGGACATTGTAAAGTTTATCGGCCATGACAACGAGGTGCACTGAGGCTGAAGCTGTTTGTAGATGCTGCAGGTAAGCTTCTTTGCGTTCCCGCCAAGGCCTCTTTTTTTCACCATCAAAACTATTGGAACAGCCTTCGACAATGGTTGCCACCCGCTCGCCAAATTTTTCACAGATTAAAGCTCTGGTTTCCCATCCCCCTTGGTCTTTGATGGCATCATGGAGTAGGGCGGCGATCGCCTCGTCTTCATCACCACCGGCTTCGAGCACTAAACTGGCAACCCCCAGGAGATGGGCCACATAGGGAACGCCAGAACCTTTACGCACTTGCTGACGGTGTAATTTTTCCGCAAAAACCAGCGCTTCAGAAAATCGATCAGAGAGTTTCATCAACTTAATGCCTAGGTTGCATTTGCACCAATCCTAACCAATGAACTAGGCAGGATTGTGCCTCATTAATGGGGAAGAGAATTAAGACAGTTCATCGGATTTGTCACCAAACCAGAGGCCCAGTTTTTTCACCACCCAACTGAGGATTGCCCCCAACATCAAAATACCAATGGCTGGCGTAAACACAGGCTCCCAGAGGGAATACCACAAATCCCAGCCCAGATTAACCCCCGATGAGCGGCCAACTAAGGCGATCGCAAACCAAAAAAAGGCGAACAACACCACAAACACATCCGCGACCAATAGACGATCCAACCACAGGGTAAATTGCTCTTTCATGTCCTAATCTAAATCTGTCCATTTAGAATATACGGCAGCCTGCCCCCAGTAATTCCCCGCCGAGTCGAGTAAGTCCCAAAGCTTAACATCCTCGATCCGTACCCGCTTCCCGCTTTTGGTAATGCGTACCCCCGAAAAACCCGTTTTGAACCCATAACTACGGCTGCTCGCTAACAATTGATTGCGCTCTGCTTGTACCTGTGCCGAAGGTTCCGCCGATTGTCGGGAGGGCATCTGTAACAACTCCTCCCAAGACCGTTCCCAAAGTTCTAAACCGAGACGAGAACCATAGTTATAAATTGGGTCGGCCTCCGTGCCATGGGAAAATACCACCAGCGGCGCGTCAAATAAAATCGCCGCCTGCTTTTGGGGGGATTCACTGCGATCAATCAAATCCGCCCCAAACCAATGGTGATAACTATCCAAAATAAGCTGCACTTGGGTGATCGCCGCTGGGGTGAGCCAAGGTTGAGTGGTCATAGTATCTAAGCAGTTACGAGGGCTTCAATGGCTTCTCCGGTTAGGCTAAAGGCCCGTGCTTCGGTGATTTTGACCGCAACAATTTTCCCTTTGAGTTCGTTAATGTCTCCCTCAAAAAAAGTGAGGCGGTTGCCCCGGGTCCGTCCCATAACCTGACTCGGATTTTTCGGATTTTGATCTTCAACAAGCACTTCTTCGATCCGTCCGGCATAGCGTTGGGAGCGTTCTGCTGCTTTTTGGGCGACCAAATGATTCAAACGTTGGAGGCGATCGCCTTTTACTTCCTCTGACAATTGATTATCCCAAGTGGCGGCGGGGGTGCCGGGTCGGGGAGAATAGGCCGCCGTATTTAATTGATCAAAACCAATCTCATCCACTAATTTGAGGGTGTTTTCAAACTGCTCTTCCGTTTCTCCGGGGAACGCCACAATCGCATCCGCACTAATGGAAGCATCGGGCATATAACTCCGAATGGTATTGATAATGCGGCGATATTTTTCGTGGGTATAACCGCGTCGCATCGCCTTAAGCACCTCATTGTCCCCAGACTGGAAAGGAATATGAAAATGCTCACAAACCTTGGGTAACTCCTGGCAAGCCTTAATCAAGCGTTCCGTAAAGTAGCGGGGGTGACTGGTGGCAAAGCGAATCCGCTCAATGCCCGGCACATCGTGGACGTAATATAAAAGGTCAGTGAGGGTATATTTATTCCGGCCTTCTGCTGTGGTCCCCGGTAGATCCCGGCCATAGGCATCGATGTTTTGACCGAGGAGCGTGACTTCCTTAAACCCTTGTCGCCCTAGTTCTTCCATTTCTGCCCGGATCGCTTCTGGATAGCGCGATTGTTCCGTGCCCCGCACCCCAGGGACAACACAATAGGTACAGTGCTCATTACAGCCGTAGATTACATTGACCCAGGCCGTAACCGTGCTGTCTCGCCGGGGTTTCGTAATATCTTCAACGATATGGATTGGCTCCGTTGCCACCACCTGACTTCCCCCTTCAACTTGCTCTAACAAATCCTGGAGACGGTTGGCATGTTGAGGCCCCATGATCAGATCCAGTTCCGGGACACGGCGCAGGAGGCTTTCTCCTTCCTGTTGGGCGACGCAACCAGCAACGATCAGGGTGAGGTCGGGTTTTTCTTGTTTCCGCTTAGCCTGACGACCGAGGTAAGAGTAAACTTTTTGTTCCGCATTATCCCGAATCGTGCAGGTGTTGTAGAGGACGAGATCTGCAGCATAGGGATCTTCGGTGAAGTGATAGCCCATCTCTTCGAGGATGCCTGCCATACGTTCAGAGTCGGCCTTGTTCATCTGACAACCGAAAGTGGTAATGTGATATTGACGAGGCTTAGTCATGGTCGTTTCAAAAATAATGGGCTAGGCAAATTAGCAGCTTTTTATTCTACCAATTTAGGTTTCGCTTGTGGGAGATGGGGATGTGAATCCGCCAAAACCTCGATGTGAGTTGTGAAAACTCTGGATCACGCTATCCCAGGGGGAGCCTTGCCTATATACTATGTCTAATATTTTTGATGTGTATTTTTGATTACAGCAAAGCTAACCTCTGATTTTTTGTGGTCGAAAACCGAAAAAGAAAGGGTGCTTTGTGGCTATTGGTGAACTCGCTAAAATTTGAATGAATACGGAATCTTATTTTAATCACCCGACATTTGGGATGCTCTTTCGGATTTGTGAACTGGAAGACAAGCAAGAGTTATTTACAACGCTCTATGCCCAGCGGTTATTTTTCATTGTGCACCAAGATACCAATGGCATGAGTTTTGAGTCGGTCACCCGGATGGATGCCCGGTTAAAAATGGAAAATCGCCTGCGTCAGGTACGCCGATCCGGTGCCATGGCTGAGTTTCAAGTATTACAGGCGCTCTATAAACGGACGTTCCAATAAGCGAGTTAGTTGAGTCTAAAATTTACGGGTCATTTTTTAGTAATGTCAGATGCGATCGCCGAAAATATTGCCCGACTACGGGAAGAAATCCCCCCGGAGGTGCGCCTGATCGCCGTTAGCAAAACCCACTCTGCGGCAAAAATTCGCCTGGCCTACGCGGCGGGAATTCGAGATTTTGGCGAAAATCGGTTCCAGGAAGCCCAGCAAAAACAAGCGGAATTAGAGGACTTGCCGGATATCCGGTGGCATTTTATTGGCCATCTGCAAAAAAATAAGGCAAAAAAGGCGATCGCCCATTTCGATTGGATTCATACCGTCGATAGTCTCGCCCTCGCCCAAAAACTGGATCAGTACGCCGCCTATTTAGAAAATCCAGCCCGCTGCTGTTTACAAATCAAACCCCTGCCTGACCCCAATAAATTTGGCTGGGAAATTCCCCAACTCCTGAGTGATCTACCGCACCTCGCCACCTGTCAACACCTCAAGCTTCAGGGTTTAATGACAATTCTTCCCCTGGGGCTTTCCCGCACTGAGACCCAGATGGCCTTTGAACAAGTATTTTCCCTCAGGGAACAACTGAATCAGATGGCAAGCTTACCAGAGCAATTAACAGAATTATCCATGGGAATGTCCGGTGATTATCCCCTGGCGATTGAGGCTGGAGCAACAATGATTCGCGTTGGCCAGAGGATCTTTGGGGCACGGGAATAAGCCAATCTAACCGCTGAAAAATTTGTTGATCACCCCAGTAAATAGCCGCAGTTCCATAAAGAATTTTGAAATTGATCCTCTTGCAACAAATCTATTGATGAAAAATATCTAGAATTTGCAATGTTCGCTTCACAAAATCTTATCAATGTCGATTCTCCAAAACTTCACTTTTAGGGCAAAATAAGCCATATGTCCCAAGGCGATCGCTAAGCTTAAGAATTTTAAATTGGCGAAACCCTAGATAATTCATCCCTTAGAATATGCTCAAAATTACCTAAGTCTTGGTCAAGTCTCTTCACCCTTCGAGCCTTATATCCTGGACAAACAATTTTTGGAGATGTTGCCCATCATCTACCAAGCCGACGAAGCATATCATCAATCAATATTGAAAACCCTATAACCAAGGATATTTAGCCCCATGTTCAACAGCATACGTAACTTCCTAGGCTTCAACGAACCAGAAGAATACGAAGAATACTATGAAGGGGAAATTGATAACAACGATTATCATGCCCTCTATCCTGCTGAAATGCCCACCCCTTTGCCCGAAGAGAGTGCGCCTGCCCCCCGTCGTCTACCTGAAAACCCTACCGTTGCTTCCAACTTTGCCATGAACTCTAACACCACCCCCACTCGTAACAATGTCATCGGCCTCCCTGGCGTCAGTAACTCCCCGGCTGAAGTGGTTGTTTGTGAGCCCCATTCCTTTGAAGAAATGCCCCAAATTATCCAAGCCCTTAGGGATCGACGTTCCATTGTCCTCAATCTCAACATGATGGATCCTGACGAAGCACAGCGGGCAGTAGATTTTGTTGCGGGTGGGACTTTTGCTATTGATGGCCACCAAGAACGGATTGGCGATAGCATTTTCCTCTTTACACCGAATTGTGTACAAGTCACAAATAGCTTAAGCCGCGAAGAAACTCCTGCCACCCCGGCAGCCCCGGCTCGCCCAGCGGCCCCGGCTCCCGCTTGGAGTGATGAGATGACACCGATGGCCCAGGCTCAATAAGAATTGGCCCAACAAAAACGCTGTAAAGTCCAAGGCGATCGCCAAATTTTGGGGATAGATTTTCTGTCCCCTTTTTGGTGCGCTACATTTGCCTTCTGGGAAAAAATCAGTCAAGATGAATGCGTCATTTCAGGGATGAATGTGAAGAATTAAGATGGCGGCAAAATTCGGCATGATTGGCGGCGGTGTTATGGGAGAGGCCCTCCTCGCACGGCTCCTCAAGGAACAAATTTACTTGCCAGCAGACGTGATTGTGAGTGAACCTGTGGCGGAGCGACGGGCCTATTTACAGCAGGAATATCAGGTGGGTGTCACGGCCAGTAACCAAGAAGCGGCGATCGCCTCTGAGGTTCTGATGTTGGCAATCAAACCACAAATTTTTAATCAAGTCGCCACTGAACTCCAAGGCCAGCAGCTAGAAACGCCTCCCCTGGTGTTGTCAATTCTTGCTGGGGTGACCCTGGCTCAGTTACAAGACGGTTTTAGGGACTATCCAGTGGTGCGGGCAATGCCGAATACACCGGCGATTATTGGCCAAGGGATGACGGCGATCGCCCCTGGGGATCGCGTTTCAGAGGCCCAGGTCGCCCTCGCAAAACAAATTTTTGGGGCTGTGGGTGAAGTGGTAGCAGTACCAGAGTCTCTGATGGATGCGGTAACTGGACTTTCTGGCTCTGGCCCGGCTTTTGTGGCCTTGATGGTAGAAGCCCTGGCCGATGGCGGCGTGGCGGCAGGTTTGCCCCGGGCCACAGCCCAACAACTCGCCCTCCAAACGGTCAAGGGAACGGCGGAATTACTCCAAACCTCCGGCTTACATCCCGCTCAACTCAAAGACCGGGTGACCAGTCCGGGGGGCACTACCATCGCTGGTGTTGCGGCCCTTGAAGCCCACGGGTTTCGCTCAGGGGTCATTGCTGCTGTTACCGCGGCGAAGGCCCGTTCTGTCGAGTTAGGCCAAGGATGAAGTTACTGCAGGTACTAGATGCGGCGATCGCCGGTGTTGATCTCACGGTTGAGGCCGGAGTATTCCTCCTTTCCCAAACGGAGCCGGAGGCCATCGAAAGTATCCGCATGGCGGCTGATGCCCTCAGACAAATGCTTTGCGGGGAAACCGTTACCTATGTGGTGAACCGCAATCTAAACTTCACTAATATTTGTGAGCAGCACTGTCACTTTTGTGCCTTTCGACGGGATGCGGGAGATCCAGATTCTTTTTGGCTCGATCAAGCACAACTCCAGGAAAAAGCGGCGGCGGCCTGGGCGGAGGGAGCAACGGAACTGTGCATCCAGGGGGGGTTAAATCCCCAGGCGAAACGTAATGGGCGATCGCTCGACTATTACCTCGATTTGGTTGCTGCTTTGAAGGATGCTTTTCCGGGTTTGCATCTCCACGCCTTTTCTCCCCAGGAAATTGAATTTATTGCCCGCGAGGATCAGCTGTCCTTCCAGGATGTAATCATTGCCCTCAAGGATGCTGGTGTTGGTTCCCTACCGGGTACGGCGGCAGAAGTCCTCGACGATCAGATTCGTCGTCAAATTTGCCCCGAAAAGTTAAAGGCGGCAACGTGGCTAGAAATTGTCAGTACAGCCCATCACCTGGGACTACCGACCACCAGCACAATGCTCTGTGGCCACATCGAAACACCATTGCACCAGGTACAACATTTAGCCCAGATCCGGCAACTGCAACAACAGGCGATCGCCGAGGGTAAACCCGCTAAAATTACCGAATTTATTCTGTTGCCCTTCGTCGGTCAAGCCGCGCCCCAGGTACTCCGCAAAAAAGTGGGCCGAGATCAACCGGATCTACAAAAAACCCTGTTATTAACGGCAGTGGCGCGTCTCTTTCTTGGCAAATGGATCATCAATCACCAGCCGAGTTGGGTCAAACTGGGCTTAGGGGGGGCCACCACTGCCCTCCGTTGGGGCTGCAATGATTTGGGCGGCACCCTCATGGAAGAGCACATTACCACCATGGCTGGGGCCCAAGGGGGAACCTGTTTAACGGTCTCTCAATTACGAACGGCGATCACCTCAGTGGATCGCCTTCCCGCAGAACGTAACACCCTCTATCAGAATCGACATAGCCGTCGGGGGAGCTCAGCCGATATGATCTAATGGGAAGATAAGTAACGATAAAAATTTTTTAATTACAGTCCGCTAAAAGTCCAAGTTTTTTTTGATCGATATTTTTTTAGGAGAATCGCACAATGGATTTGGTCGCACTCCAAAGCCTTTTAGATAACACTTCTTTTTTGGTTCTTTTCTTGACGATGCTCCTCTATTGGGGCGGGGCTGCGTTTCCGAACATTCCGGGCTTAACCGGTTTAGGCACCCTCGGCGTGGCGATCGCCAATCTCTGCATGGCCACCCTCCTGGGAGCCCGTTGGTTAGAAGCCGGCTATTTCCCCCTTAGTAATCTTTATGAATCGCTCTTTTTCCTCGCCTGGGGGGTAACCACCATGCACCTCGTCGCCGAATGGATGAGTCGCAGTCGTTGGGTCGGTGTAATTACTGCTCCGGTTGCCATGGGGATCACGGCCTTTGCTGCCCTATCGCTCCCGGCGGAAATGCAAAATTCTGCCCCTCTCGTCCCGGCTCTCAAATCTAACTGGCTGATGATGCACGTCAGTGTGATGATGATCAGCTATGCCGCACTCTTGGTGGGATCTCTATTGGCGATCGCCTTTTTAATTGTCACCAAAGGCCAGAAAATTGAATTGCGGGGCAGTTCCGTTGGTAATGGCAGCTATCGACTCCGCCAGCCCCAAAACACCACCGACGAAACCCCAGTGACCGTAGTCGCTTTTCAGAAAACCGAACCCCAAAGTAACGGTAATACCGCCGTCCTAGCATCCCCTGACCTCCAGCAGCTCACTACGACCCCAGCTCTCAGTCCCCAGATGTTGAGCCTTGCCGATACCCTCGATAACATCAGCTACCGCATCATTGGCCTAGGATTTCCGCTTTTGACCATTGGGATTATTGCCGGTGCCGTTTGGGCCAACGAAGCCTGGGGTTCCTATTGGAGTTGGGATCCCAAAGAAACCTGGGCCCTGATCACTTGGTTAGTTTTCGCCGCTTATTTACACGCCCGTATCACCCGGGGTTGGCAAGGTCGACAACCCGCCTTTCTCGCAGCGGCAGGTTTTTTAGTCGTTTGGGTATGTTATCTAGGGGTCAATATTCTTGGTAAAGGATTGCATTCCTACGGTTGGTTTTTCTAAAAATCCGTAAATTTTAAAGAGAAAAAGACATTTCCGTAGGAAAAGCCCGATTAAAATAAGACACAAAGGCGGGAATTGTGATCAATCCGCCCGAACCCTCTTTTAGCTTGATGACCTAACTATTTTGACACTGTGGGGAAATAACCGTGAGCAAAAACTTTCAACCACTGAGCAACGGTGAAGTGCTGTCGATTAATAGCGAATCTCGTTTTGTAATCGGCCATAGCACTTTTCGCGTTGACGAGTTCGCCGCCGCCTTAAAGCAACTCTTGCTAGAACAAGGGTTGGGGGGACTCACCGAAGAAACCGTTGATTGGTTAACGGATAACGGCATTGAATGTGATGTGCTGCGGTTTGGTGCCTCTGGTTGGGTCAAAGGAAAAGTCAGGCTACACCTTGAATTTGCCGAAGAAGACGGTGGGGAGGCAAGCGCAGACCCAAAGCCTAAGGCAGCTGCCGATCTCCTTCCTTCGGTAGCTGCCAGTGATTTCCCTAGTGCGACTGCCTCTACGACTTCTGAATCAGAATCAGACTTTGATGATTTGGAACTAGAGTTTAACGAAGCAGAATTTGCTGACCTTGGTTTGGATTTTGATGATTCTGAATCTGATACCCCAGAGACAGATCTACCAGACCTTGACCTGCCGGACATGGAGGTCGAGCCCCAAGATATTAGTGCAGATTTAGAAGATTTAAATCTAGCAACTGCCGATGGTGCTGATTTCTCTGATCAGGATGACCTCGATGATTTTGAGGCCCTTTTTGAAGAATCTAGCGACACAGCCGAAGCAGACTTGGCAGAACCAATCGACGACCTTGATGATCTGTTCGGGGAAGAAGACTTTGATTTTGATGCTGCTGTTGCCGAAGTAGAACCTGAAATTCATGGGCCTGACACGGCATCAGAGGAAACTGCGGGAGTCACTGATACCTTCTCAGAAGACCTAGACTCAGAGGAGTTAGAAGAGGCGCCAGACTTTGCCGAGACAATGACTCCTGAAGCAGATTTTACCGGGATCGCCCCAGAAGCTGATCACGGTGAGGAGAATATCTCGACTAGCACCTCAGAACCCGTTGAAAAGTCCACCGTTAATGGTAAAGAAACCATTGTTTTTCAAGAGACTCTGGTGCAGCCGGATGAAGAGTTTTTAGAAAATATTTTTGATCAAGAAACTTCTGAATCCCCAGAGCAACAAGCTTCAGAGGCAGAAGCTGAGCTTCAAGAAACCGATGATTTAGAGGCATTATTTGCGGAAGACACACCAGCTAATGCGCTAAATGAAGCAATTTCTGACGAAGATCTCAATGATTTGTTTGGTGATACAGAAGAGGGAGATTTTGATCTTGATTTAGATTTAGATGAATTTGCCGACGACGATGAGCCAACTGCAATCACCGTCGATAGCATTGAAGAACAGGAAATGGCCCTTACAGACCTGTTTGATGAACCGGAACAGATTCCAGAGGAAGACGATTTATTCCAATCCCTATTGGAAGAGAGCCCAACCCCTGAGACTGGTGATTTAGAAACTTTAGATCTACCAGAAGATCTACCGGAAATGGAGACAGAAAGTACTCCTGAAGCCCTAGAAACAGATTCTCTTGAGGCCCCTAATCCCTTTGGAGAGGTGACAGAAGATCAAGCACCAACCCAGGAGGATGTTTCAGAGGCGGATGATCCGTTTGCGGTGTTTACAGGTCAGGACGCCGAAAGTCTAGATGATCTGTCAGGGGATTTGGAGTTGTCTTTAGATGAGGCAGAAGAGCCATTATCCGAGGATAGTGATCTCGATTTAGACGATCTTTTTGATGACTCAGAAGTTTCAAGTACCCAGAATACCCAAGCATCGGAGGATGATCTGGGCCAGTTTATCAATGTTGCGATGTTTCGTAAAAAGCCATAAGCCTGGATACGAAGGTAATGATCCTATGGGCGTATTAGTAGATCGATGATTCCATGAACTGGAGTCCTTTACACGCGCGGCTACACCAACATTTGAAGGAGTCAAATTTATTGCCTGCAGGGGCCAAGCTCATCATGGCTGTCTCCGGCGGGCAGGATTCTGTGTGTTTAAGTCGGTTGATGCTGGACTTACAACGCCATTGGCAATGGTCCTTGGCGATCGCCCATTGTCACCATGGCTGGCCCGGTGATGAAGAGATTGCCGCCCACGTACAAACTCTGGGGGCACAATGGCAGTTACCTTTCTACCTCTGCCGCGCGGCGTCTTCTCTTCCAGAAACAGAAAATGCGGCACGCCGCTGGCGCTATGACACCCTAACTCACTTAGCAGAACAACTCGATCAGGCCTATGTGGTGACGGGTCATACCCAAAGTGACCGTGCCGAAACCCTAATATATAACCTGGTGCGGGGGGCGGGGACGGCTGGTCTAGGCAGTCTCACCGAACGGCGATCGCTCTCCGATAAGGTCAAGCTGGTGCGTCCTTTGTTGACAATTACGCGACAGGAAACGGGGGAATTTTGCCGACAATTTAATCTGCCTGTGTGTCTTGATCCTTTCAATCAACAAATGCGCTTTAAACGCAACCAAATACGCCAGCAAATCTTGCCCCATTTACAGACATTAAACACCCAAGCCGATAAACACCTTGCCCAAACAGCTCTCATTTTGCAGGATGAAAATGACTACCTTGAGGCGATCGCCCAACAATATCTCCAGCAAGCCCTAACTCCCCAGCAACATCTCCATCGCCTTGTCCTACAGCCCTTACACATTGCCCTCCAACGCCGGATTATCCGGCAATACCTCCAGCGGATTTTGCCCAAAATGCCCACCTTCGCCCAAATTAGCGCTACAGTCGAGTTGATCCATGGCTGCAATGGCGATCGCCTCAGCACTTTACCCGGTAAAATTCAACTGCAAGTCATGGGAGAATGGCTTGTGCCGGAAGCACTAAAATCAAATTTACCCAAACCAACTAATAATCAAGATCATTATCCGCCGCAGACCAAAGACTATTAATTCCGTAGATTTAGGGAGTCTTTGGAAAGAATTTAAAAGGTTATCTTCCCTGGTTTTTCAGTAGTTTCACGGAGTTTTGTTGAAGATTCCGTAAAAAGTAGTGAATTTTGATAAAAATCAATACTATTTCGGATCTACCTATGCCAATATTATGATCACGAACAGTACAACTGATGGATGTTAGGGGTATCTAAATTTATCTTTCCCAAAATCCTCCCTTAGTCTCGCATTAATTTTGAAGTTTTTCATCAGAAAAATAGCGTATCTTTTTTAGTTTGCTCCAATCCATTTCTCAGTAATCGCTTGACCATTAATCTGGCCGAAAAATAATGGAACCTACGACGACAAAAGTTAGTGACAATATTAAGTCAAAAACCCTGGAACTGTTACAGGAATATCGGCAGTCCCAAGATGTCAAAATTCGTAATCAGATTGTAAGTTTAAATATTGGCTTGGTTCGCAAAGAAGCCCACCATTGGTCGAGACAATGTAGCGAAAATTTTGATGATCTCATGCAGGTGGGGAGCTTGGGTTTGCTCCGGGCCATTGAGCGATTCACCCTAGAGCGGGGCAATGCTTTCAGTTCCTTTGCGAATCCCTATATCCGTGGTGAAATTCAACATTACCTGCGAGATAAAAGTTCTACTGTCCGTATTCCCCGCCGAATGTTGCAATTGCGGCAACAGTCTAACCGCTTTATCCACACTTTTCGCCAAGAACATAATCGACAACCCTCTGCCATCGAAATTGCTGAACACCTCAACATTTCTGTAACTGAATGGCAATCCATTAATCTGGCTTATCAAAACCGTGATCCTGTCAGTCTTGATGTTTCTGTAAAAGCTGACCAAGGGGAAAATACTTCTTTAGGAGATCTGGTTCCGGATCCGGGTTACAAAAGCTTTCAACTGGCCATTGAAGATCAAATTCGCATTCAACAGGGCCTTGCTCAACTCGAAGAACATACCCGCAAGGTATTGGAATTTGTTTTTCTCCACGACCTTACCCAAAAAGAGGCCGCTGACCTACTAGGAGTGAGTGTTATTACCGTGTCACGGCGGATTAAAAAAGGGATTAATTCCCTTAAGAAAATCCTCGGTGGTGATTAGTTAGAGGCTTATATTTTGGAGGCGATCGCGGGGTTTAAAAGAATTAAGCGCCCGGAGCTTCTCATAACACTCTTTTTCCGCTTCGGTGGGTGCAGCAGGGATAGCAATCTCAATTTTGACAAGCTGATCTGTGCGGTTTCCCTTTGGTTTGGGCCAGCCCTTGCCTCGGAGTCGCAGTGATTGTCCTGATTTAATCCCTGGGGGAATTTTCATCGTCACCATACCATCCGGCGTTGGGACGGCGACAGATGCCCCTAGCACAGCCTCATCGGGGGTAATGGGTAAAGTACAGATTAAGTTATCCCCTTCAAAGTGGAAAAAGTGATGGGCCTGGAGCTGAACAATTAAATACAGATCACCCCTCTGGCCACCCATGGCACTGGGAGAACCTTTGCCCTTGACACGGATTTTATTGCCGTTGGTTACTCCTGCTGGGATTTTGACTGTAATTGTCTCTGTGCCTAGGCTCAACCGTTTTTCAACACCGCGAAAGGCTTCGGACAATGTCAGTTGAATATTTGCTTCTCGATCGGCGCCTTGGGTTGTACCACTCGCTGCTGTATTGAAACCAAAATCACTGTAGGGATTCCCTGTGCCTCTTTGCCCAGCACCCGCTGCGGCTCGTCCGAGTAAATCGTTAATAAATTCATCAAAGCTGCCAAAATTACCAAAGTCGAAGTTACTAAAGTTCTCAAAATCGACGTTTACGCCAGCACCATAGGGACTACCGCCCCCGCGAGCCGCCTGTTGCCAGTATTGGCCAAACTGGTCATATTTTTGCCGTTTTTCTGGATCAGAAAGGACTTCGTATGCTTCACTAATTTCCTTAAACTTCGCTTCAGCGGCATCATTACCTGGATTGCGATCAGGATGGTATTGGAGAGCGAGCTTGCGAAACTTTTTCTTAATTTCATCGGCAGAGGCACTTTTACTGACCCCAAGGATGGAATAGTAATCTTTAAAATCCGTTGCTGCCATCGAAATTAAGCCTCCTTGCGGGGGTCATGATTTACTACACCATAGAATAGCAAATTGCTCTGCCAAGAATGGTTTGGTTTTCCCGATGGTGCGTTGTTAGATTTCCGTATTGGAAGCGGTTTTAATTAAAAGGCTTCACGCATATAAGCGCCCCACAGTTTAGCCGCGTATGAGCTCCCGCCCCGGGTTGGACTATTATCGTCGTTTCCCAACCAAATGGCCGTTACTAAATCTTGGGAGGGGACATAGCCAACAAACCACAGGTCAACATTACTGTTCGTTGTTCCTGTTTTGCCGGCTTCATCAAGGCCCAGACGGGCGGCGGAGCCTGTGCCCCCTTGAATCACTCCCTGGAGCATACTGGTCATGGTGCGGGCGGTATCGCGGGAAATGACCTGTTCTCGGTGGAGATCGGCGCGGTTACTGAAATCGTAGAGTAAATGACAGCTATCAATAGTTTCACCAGTACAGTCGCTGCTATCAAAAATCCGACGGATGGCGTGGGGTTTATTCCAGGTGCCGTCGTTGGCAAAGGTCGCATAGGCCCCTGCCATTTCTAAAACAGAGACTTCACTTTCTCCCAAAATCAAACCAGGGGAGGGTCTCAGTTGTGAGTCTACGCCTAATTGTTGGGCAAAGTTAATGACGCCATCTAACCCCACTGTCTGGGCAATGCGCAGGGCGATCGCATTTTCTGATTGGGCCATGCCGCGGAACATATCGGTACTGGCGGTGCTGGTGCGCTCACAACCACGGTATTGTTGTCCTTGCCAATTGAGAGGCGCACAGGAAAAAGAAGTGTAGGGGGAAATGCCTTGTTCAAGGGCGGCACCATAGCCAAACACTTTAAAGGTTGAACCTGGTTGTCGTTTCGCCTGGACGGCGCGATTAAATTGGCTTTCGGCATAATCTTTGCCGCCAACCATGGCGAGAATTTCACCCGTGTCGCTATCGAGGGTGGCGATCGCCCCTTGGGAAAATCCAACCTGGGTGCCATCCTGCTCAATGGAGGCCTTGAGAGCCGAGGCCGCTTTCTGTTGCATCGTGATGTCCAGCCCCGTTTCGATGTAGAGATTCCCCATTTTTAGGGCATCTTCCCCCAGTAATTCCGTCAACTCCTGCTGTACATAGCCATAGAAATAAGGAGCGGCATTGTTCGATAGCGAACGGCGGGCTTCTTCACTTAAACGCTCTTCGATGGGCGTCAACTTTGCCTGACGTTGTTCTTGATCGGTGATCATCCCTAACTTGTGCATCCGGTCAATCACAAGATTGCGCTGTTCGCGGGATTTATCCGGATCAACAATGGGATTAAAGGCATTTGGGGCGGGCAACATGGCGATCAAAGTCACAGATTCCAGCAAATCGAGGTCTCGGGCTGACTTGTCAAAATAAAACTGAGCCGCATCCTCAAAACCCGATTGGCCTACCCCCAGGTAAACCTTGTTTAAATACAGCAGCAAAATTTCATCTTTACTGAAGAAAGTTTCCATCTTCAAGGCGACAATTATTTCCCGCAATTTACGGCTGGCACTTTTTTCTCGCCCCACCTCTGGAAATAGACTCCGGGCCACCTGTTGCGTAATTGTACTTGCCCCTTGGGTCGCACTTCCCCGTAAAAGAGCCACCCTGATCGCCCGCGCAATCCCAATGGGATCAATGCCTGGGTGCCAATAAAAACGGGCATCCTCAGAAGCCATTACCCCGTTTTTTAGGTAAGGTGAAAAATCCTTGAGCCGCTGCAGTTCCCGATGGCTATCGGTAGTAACAGGATTAATTGCGGTCTCTCCGTCCCGGGAAAAAATCACGACAGGGCCTGTAACGCCGGAGGGAAGAGGATTTAAAGGATATTTTGTCCATTGCCATAGCAAGAATAGGGTCAAGAAACCGACGAAGCCACCACCGCTTAACAGACTATACCGAATAATTTTGACCCAGACCGGCATTTCATAACGGTAGGTCAAACAAGCGGCCTGGGCTAATTCGGGGGGCGCAAGATGAATCACGTCACCATGGCGGAGGGGAAAATGTTTAACTTTACGCCGATTGACATAAATACCATTAGAAGAGCGTTCGTCATGGATGAGGTAATGGCGCGGATTTTCGGGATCTTTACTAAGTGAAAAATGTTGGGCACTCACCGTTTCGTTGCGGATGGTGATGTCTTGGCTCGAACTCCGGCCCCCTGTGTGGCGATCGCCAATCAACGGAAAAGGTTGTGTCTGGCCTTCAATGTGTAACTCAGGTACGCGAGCACCAGGCTTGAGGGTATGCTGCCCAAAGTGAACCATCGTGTTGAAGGCTTGGGTGACCATCTGTCCCAATTGTGTTTTTGGAGGTTGGGGATTTTGTTGGGTCATCGCGAGTACCACCACAAAGAGACACTGAAAATACAAGATCTAGGGTAGTCAATTTTGGCGTGAAATTTAGACTTCGTTACCCATTCGTGAACCAAATTTTTGCCAATGACCCCAGATTTTGCCAAAAAAATAAGAGGCCGTTAATCGACCTCCCCAAGTCAAACCCAAAAACAGATAGACACTTGACGATTTGTATTTAGGTCAAACCAGTATTGGTGCCGGGCTTACCAGTTGCCAGTTGCACCTTAACAATCTTGCCGCCCATCTTCATGATGCGTTGTTGCTCACGGAACCAATTGTCGTAGGGAACCAGCTTGGTGAAGTATGTATTTTGTAATTCACGCTGTGTCCGAATTCGGCTTTGGCTTGGTACACAGGCCGTAATTTTAAACATCCGCATAGCTTAATGATCTCCTTAAAAGTTTTTGAACCCAGTCGTTTATCTGAAAGAGTTTTATTATCAAGGCTGATATAGCAAAGTTCGGAAGTCGCAACCCAGATTCTAGATCCCCAAAACTTGTACCCAGATAAACCTAGTAAAAGCTTATAAAGAGCTAGACAGTGAGCGCATACCTCCGAACTCAATTGGGTTACTACACCATTTGCATCCGACAGATGCGAAGCATTAGCTTAAGCCAGAGCAGATGTAGTCGAAGTAAACACCCATTTCACGGCCAGCGTCAGCACCGACAAGACCAGCAGTGACTTCTTTCATTGCTTGGATTGCTTGAACAGTAGAACCAACGGGTACACCGAGGGAGTTGTAGGTTTCTTTCAAACCGTTGAGCACACGCTCATCGAGGATGGAAGGATCGCCAGCAAGCATTGCATAGGTTGCATAGCGGAGGTAGTAGTCGAGGTCACGAATACAAGCAGCGTAACGACGAGTGGTGTACATGTTGCCACCAGGACGAGTTACATCGGAGTAAAGGAGAGACTTAGCAACAGCTTCCTTTACAATTGCTGCAGCGTTAGCACTGATGGTGCTAGCAGCACGGACACGGAGAGCACCAGTTGTGAAATAAGCCTTGAGCTTATCCATTGCACTGCCATCAAGGTACTTACCTTGGACGTCAGCAGAGTTGATTACAGAAGTAATTGCGTCTTGCATTGTTATAATTCCTTATCTTAGTAGGTCTTAACGAAGTTCCAGAGGGTAAAAACCACTATGGAGAAAGTAATCAAATTTTATGATTACTCCATTGCTCCGATGACATAGTCAAAGTAAGCACCAGCTTCAGCTGCATCGTCGCCAGACATCATGCCAGTCGCAACAGCTTTCATTTCACGAACGGCCTGAGCAACCGCATCAACGGGAGTGCCCAAGGACTTGTACATTTCGCGAACACCAACAAGACCGATTTCTTCGATGGGAGTTACATCACCAGCAACGACACCGTAGGTGATTAGACGGAGATAGTAGTCCATGTCACGGAGGCAAGTTGCAGTCATTTCTTCGCCGTAAGCGTTACCGCCGGGAGAAACAACGTCGGGGCGCTTCTGGAAGAGGGCATCACCAGCAGATTTGATGATGCGCTCACGGGAGCCAGTCAGGGTTTCAGCGATCCGAAGACGGCTTTCACCAGAAGTAACAAAAGCTTTGATGCGATCGAGTTCACCGGGGCTGAGGTAACGAGCTTCAGCGTCGGCATTCACGATGGATTTCGTGACAATACTCATCTATGGATTCCTCCTCTAGATATGAGACTAAATAAAGTAAATAATTACCAGATTTTAGGTTTAAACTGGTTTTTTATCAAATGAATGGTGGCTTTCTTTAATTTGCTTTATATTGCTCAAATTAAAACCAACATTGTGGGTGTGTGAAGCCCCTAAGCGTCCGGATTACTACCTAAATGTTTCATCAGAGAAATAAGCCGACACTGTCCTAGGTTTTCCTACAGCCATCCGCAAATATTTTGCGTTACTGTGTCACCTCTCCTTGTTGTTTCGTAACAGTTTTTAACATCTACAGGGGCTAAGGGGGATCTTGGGTTGAGTGCTGTCCTGAGGGACTAGAGCTGGTATTTTTCTCAGGTGCTGGCAGGTTTACTGAAAAATAGACCTCGAATTTTGGACTTTGACACGCATGGAAATGCCAGGATTGGGGGGTCGATGCCGAAAGCCAATGGTTTTTAGAAAAGACTGAGTTGTTCTGGTTCGGGGGTGAGCTCCTGCCAGGGAAGGGGCGGCACTGGAATCTGGGCCTGTTGTAGTTGTTCTTGGAAATAGCGGGCATGGCCGGGGGAGTGATCTTCGATGGGACAGTGCATGAAGAAATAGATGGAGTGGCCAGCGGCATACCATTGCTGAATCTGCTGGCACCATTGCTCAAAGTAGGGCTGATTTAAGGAACGTTTGGGATGGCTGATAAAACGGACAATGGCTTTCTGGTTCGTTACTGTTGGGATCAGCGGCACTTCTGGTTTGGGGCGTTGGGAATGGGCCTGGGGGTTATCGGGGCAATTGTAAATGGGGCGGGTATCTAATAGAACTTTACTCACACTGTGGTGAGCGAGCAGGGTGTCAAGGCGCAGGCGATGGGACGTCTGAAACCAGTCGAGGTGGCGTACTTCTACGCCTAGGGTGACGGAAGAATCTGCTAGAGCGAGTAGAAATGCCTGTAGATCGTCGTAGTAATTCGGGGAATAGTAAGGGGGAAGCTGGGCAAAGATACAGCCTAGGCGATCGCCTAAAGGTGCAACCCGGTCGATAAACGCTTTTGCCTGGTCTAATTGAGCCATTAACGGGCCTTGGTGGGTCACGGTCTGGGGAAATTTCAAACAAAAGCGGAATTCAGGGGGCGTTTGTTCCCGCCAGCGTGTCACAGTTTCGGCGGATGGCACTGCATAAAACGTCGTATTTCCTTCTACGGCATGGAGGCGATCGCCATAGAGTCTCAAAAAATCCTTCGCAGCACTGCCCCTTGGGTAAAAATCCCCTAACCAACCCCGGTAGGCCCAGACTGCACACCCCAAACGAAATTCCTGTACCACGAAGACATTTCTCCCTACTGCTAGTTTGGCTGTCCCTGATTTTTACTGATTTTATCTAGAAATCCAGACAAACAAGTATTTTTACTCATTGCTTTGTTCACTTTGAGCAACTTCTTGGGAGAAGAATCGCTAAAAACGAATTGACGCAATCACACAGTTGTCAATAATTGTTTACAATATGTAATAGTTGGCCGGGCATTTCTGCATCAGTAGAAATTCAGCCCAGTATTAATTGTCAAAACTGTTCAGGAGATAACTATGTTTCCAACAAATAACGAACTCTCATTAGAACAACAATTCAGTCTCCGTTCCTTCGAAAGCCAAGTGCAACAGATGAACCGTGAGCAAGCCCTAGAGCACCTCGTGAAACTTTATGAGCAAATGCTCTCACGGGAGAATATGTACAAAGAAGTGATCAAACACCAATGGGGACTCTAGAGGATAATCCAAATGCTGGAAACAGCACTAATAGTCCGATTTATTCCGACTAAGAGCATCCACTGGTGAACGTGAATATTTTTCACTGGCCTCCTTCTCAAGCCTGATCACAACAGCATCACGCTAGGGATGTGGGGGTAGGGAAAAAATTCCAAACGATTTATTGACTTGCAGTTCAACTTCTTCGGGGAGAAGTGCTACCGTAAAGAAAATTTTGATTCTTAGCCCACAATTTTTAGCGATATTGCCATGTTTCATAGCGCCTTAGTCTGTACAGATTTTTCCGATGGCTTAGATCGACTCACTGGCTGCATCGCAAATCTGGTACAGGGAGGACTATCCCGGATTGTTTTTTTCCATAGTGTGCCCCTCTGGACAGAAGGCAATATCCCCCGCATTGACAAAGAAAAAGTTGCCGCTGCCCAAGCCCATCTTTCCAAGGCCCTCACCCAGGTGCCGGCTGGTGCAGATGTCAAAGTAGAAATTGTTTCTGGGAATGCCCTCGATAATATTCCCCAAGTCCTTGAGCAATATCAATGTGATGTCATTTTGGTGGGCACCCCCATCAAAAATTTAATCCAGGAAAAAATGTTTGGTAGTACAAGCCTGGGTCTGATCAAGTCTCTGAAAAAGCCGATCATGATCCTCCGACCCCAGATTGTCTCTACCTATACTTGTGAAGAGTTGGCACTGCGTTGCCGCCATCTGTGGCGATATCTGCTGCTTCCCTACAATGGCAGTGATGAGGCGAAATATCTAATTGAACAGGTGAAGACTTTTGCGAAAAATGCGCCCCAAGGGGCGATCGCCAATTGTTTTTTGTTGTCTGTCCTTGATAATTCTGGTATCCAGCGCATTCAGATTGAATATCTCCAAAAAGAGGCCGAGGAAAAACTCGCGAAGGTCAAAGGAGAGCTAGAAGCCTTGGGGTTAACGGTCAAAACCGCCGTTAAAATTGGCAATCCCCTCAGTGAAACCCTCGACATTGCCGTCAAAGAAGATATTAGTGCGATCGCCATCGCCAGCAAACCCCGCAATCAACTCCTTGAACTCACGGTACATAGCTATGCGAGCGATTTGTTGCACCGCAGTTGGTTCCCGACCCTATTTTTCCCGATGTAGGTAATCCGGCATCAAAATAAAGGCGATCGCCCTTGCCGCAATTTAGACCGTGGATTTTGTGGAAAATCAAGGGATTTCTGGAGAAAAACTCAAATGTAACGAATTGCAAAGTATAATGAACAACATCTAATTTTTAGTTGTCGTTCGTTAGAGTAGGAAGCCCTTCACCATGCGAGTTGCGATCGCCGGAGCCGGATTAGCAGGATTATCCTGTGCGAAATACCTTGTTGATGCAGGACATACTCCTATTGTCCTCGAAAGAAGAGACGTTCTCGGTGGCAAAGTCGCCGCATGGCAAGACGAAGATGGAGACTGGTACGAAACTGGTTTACACATCTTTTTTGGAGCCTATCCCAATATGCTCCAGCTCTTTAAGGAACTCGACATCGAAGATCGTCTGCAGTGGAAAGAGCATACGATGATCTTCAACCAGCCTGATGCTCCCGGTACCTATTCCCGGTTCGACTTTCCCGATCTGCCTGCCCCCATCAACGGTGTGTTTGCCATCCTCCGCAACAACGACATGCTCACCTGGGAAGAAAAAATCAAATTTGGCATCGGCTTAATTCCGGCGATGGTACAGGGCCAGAAATATGTCGAAGACATGGATCAATATTCCTGGTCCGAATGGATGAAGAAACAAGGAATTCCTGAGCGGGTCGAGAAAGAAGTTTTCATCGCCATGTCCAAGGCCTTGAACTTCATCAACCCCGATGAAATTTCTGCCACCATTCTGCTCACCGCCTTGAACCGCTTCCTCCAAGAAAAGAACGGCTCAAAAATGGCTTTCCTCGATGGCTCTCCCACCGAACGCCTCTGCAAACCCATCGTGGACTACATCACTGAACGGGGCGGCGAAGTCCATCTCAACCGTCCCCTCAAAGAAATTCAACTCAACGAAGATGGCTCTGTAAAAGGCTTCCTGCTGCGTGGTCTAAACGGTGCCGAAGACGAATTCTTTACCGCTGATGCCTATGTATCAGCGATGCCTGTTGATCCTCTCAAGGTAATGTTGCCCAAGCCTTGGAAAGAAATGTCCTTTTTCCAGAAACTGGATGGTCTCGAAGGCGTCCCGGTAATCAACCTGCATATGTGGTTTGATCGCAAATTAACCGATGTAGATCATCTCCTCTTCTCGCGATCGCCTTTATTAAGCGTGTATGCGGACATGAGCAACACTTGCCGCGGCTACTACAGCGACAAATCCATGTTAGAGCTGGTCTTGGCCCCCGCAAAGGACTGGATTAGCAAGTCCGATGAGGAAATCATCGCCGCCACCATGGAAGAATTGCAACAACTCTTCCCCGATGACTTTACGGGTGATAATCAAGCCAAACTTTTGAAGTACCATGTGGTGAAAACTCCCCGCTCCGTTTACAAGTCAACCCCCGGTCGCCAAGATCACCGTCCCTCCCAGGAGACACCCATCTCCAACTTCTTCCTCACTGGGGACTACACAATGCAGCGCTATCTCGCCAGTATGGAAGGGGCCGTCCTCTCCGGGAAACTCACCGCCCAAGCTGTTGCGAAAGCGGCTGAAACCACCCTTGCTGACCAGGCCACCACTGTTTCCGTTGCCGCATAAAATCAGTCCGTGGGAGACTTCTTGACAAAATTAAGATTAATTTCCCATTTGACTCGTACAATGCGACAATCATTATGGCTTTTTTTGCCCACGGGGAGGCCCGGAAACGACTCCCCAGACACTTCGCCCGCAACGCATGCTGCAATTGTCTAGACTTCAACCTTCCCCACCCACTGCCTCGTCCTTCATCTCCCGTGAAGAGGCCTACGAATATTGTCGTACTGTTACGGCGATGTATTCTAAGACGTTTTACCTAGGCACCCTCCTCATGCCCAAGGAAAAACGCGAGGCAATTTGGGCCATTTATGTCTGGTGTCGTCGCACCGATGAACTGGTTGATGGGCCAGAAGCGGTTAATACTACCCCAGAAACCCTCGATCAATGGGAGCGGGATCTCGAATCTGTATTTGCGGGGCAACCGGTTGCCGATCCAGATGTGGCCTTGGTGGATAGCCTGAATCGCTTTCCCCTCGATATCCAGCCCTTTCGGGACATGATTGCTGGGCAGCGCATGGATTTGTATCGCAGTCGCTATGAAACATTTGAGGACTTGGAGCTCTATTGCTACCGAGTCGCTGGGACTGTGGGCCTGATGTCCGGGGCGGTCATGGGTTTAGAAAATCGCACAAATACGGCCCCCTGGAATCGTCAAAGTCAGTCTCAGATGCCGACGGAAGAGGCGATCGCCCTGGGGATTGCCAATCAACTAACGAACATTCTCCGGGATGTGGGGGAAGACCGGGGTCGTGGTCGCATTTACCTGCCCCTAGAAGATTTAGCGTTATTTAACTATTCCGAAAAGGACTTGTTCGCGGGAGTCATCGATGAGCGGTGGCGATCGCTAATGAAATTTCAAATTAAGCGGGCCCGCCATTACTACCAAATTGCCGAGCGAGGAATTCGGTCGCTCCATCCCGATGCCCGCTGGCCGGTGTGGTCTGCCTTGATGTTGTACCAAGGGATCCTCGATATCATCGAGAAAAATGACTACGATGTCTTTAACCGCCGCGCCTATGTGCCGACGGCCAAGAAAATGGTTTATCTGCCCGTCGCCCTACTGCGATCGCAAGTGTTGTAAACCATTAACGTCAACGGATTTTTACTGAAGCCAAGAAAAAGGCGATCGCCAAGTTTTATTTGTTACTCTCCGATTAGGCGATGAATCTGCTGCAAAAAATCATCATAATCAACCACTGGCTTAGAAATATACCCCTCAGCCCCACTCTTGCTCAGGAAGGTTTCGCGATCGCCTTGCATCGCGTGGGCTGTCACTAAAATCACTGGAATTTCCTTCGTCTGGGGATCTGCTTTGAGCATTTGGGTAATCCGAATTCCATCCACTGACTCCCCTTCATAGAGACTTGCCGTTAGGGAAACATCCATCATCACCAGATCAACCTTTCCCGCTGATGTTAAGGCCATAATTTCCCCGACATTCTCAGAGCAGAGCACATCAAACTGGCCCCGTTTCTGCAAAATTGTGCTGAAAACACGCACATTAATCGGATCATCTTCAACTATCAATATCGTGGCCATAACTACTTTCTTGAGATTAGGGACAACTGCAAACAATCAATTCTGGGATTCACTATGGCGTAATCACTGGGGTCTTGCGGGCCATTGAGCAGAAGCACAATATATCATCTCTGCCACCTCGATTATTACCCCCTTAAATTAAAGACATCGCGTAACTTATTTCTACCCAAAGCAAAGCGAATCCATAACAATGTTTTTTGCGACAGAGAGCCCTATGCCTTTATGGTGAAAAAGATGCAAACGCTTGTAAAGATTTAAGAATCAACAGTATATTCCTTGAAAACAGCGTTCCCCATTATTGTCCAATCAGCATAAATTCATGGCACAACAACTCGATCTGCTCCAGTCCGGTCACATTATCCCGACAGCGCTCCATGTGGAAATGGAACAGTCCTATATGGAATATGCGATGAGTGTGATCGTCGGACGGGCATTGCCGGATGTGCGGGATGGTCTTAAACCAGTGCATCGGCGGATTTTGTATGCGATGTATGAGTTGGGCTTAAGTCCGGATCGCCCTTACCGCAAATGTGCGCGGGTGGTGGGGGATGTGTTGGGGAAGTATCACCCCCACGGCGATCAGTCCGTTTATGATGCGTTAGTGCGGTTGGTGCAGGATTTCTCGACGCGCTATCCGTTGTTGGCGGGACATGGAAATTTTGGTTCGATTGATAATGATCCGCCGGCGGCGATGCGGTATACGGAAACGCGGTTATCGCCCGTGAGTTTTGAGGCGATGTTGGCACAGATTAGTGAGGATATTGTTGATTTTACGAATAATTTTGATGGGTCGCAGCAGGAGCCAGTGGTGCTGCCGGTACAGTTGCCGATCTTGCTGCTGAATGGCTCTTCGGGGATTGCGGTGGGGATGGCAACGAATATGCCGCCGCACAATTTGGGGGAAGTGGTGGATGGGTTGATCGCTTTGATTGATGATCCAGAAATTGAGGATGAGAAGTTATGGGCAATTATTCCTGCGCCGGATTTTCCGACAGGGGGAGAAATCGTTGATCTCGCTGGGGTGCGCGACGCCTACCGGACGGGACGGGGCATTATTCCGATGCGGGGCATTGTCCATTTGGAAGTGCTGCAGGTGGGGCGGAAACGGAAGCGGGATGTGAATGCGCTGGTGGTGACGGAACTGCCCTATCAGGTGAATAAGGCGGCGTGGATTGAAAAGATCGCGGATCTGGTGAATGATGGCAAGATTGCGGGGATTTCGGATATTCGGGATGAGAGCGATCGCCAAGGGATGCGGGTAGTGATTGAACTGAAGCGGGATGCGGAACCGGAGAAGGTTTTGAAGCTGCTTTATAAGAAAACGGCGTTACAGTCGAATTTTGGGGCAATTTTGCTGTCTTTGGTGAATAATCAGCCGCGCCAGTTGTCGTTAAAGGCGATTTTGCAGGAATTTCTTGAATTTCGAGAAGAAACGGTCACTCGGCAATATCGGTATGAGTTAGAGCAGAAGGAAACGCGGCAACATTCGGTGGAGGGGTTATTACTCGCGCTGAATAATTTGGATGCGGTGATTGATATTTTGCGGAATGCGGCGGATGGCACGACGGCAAAACAGCAGTTTCAGGCGGCATTGGGGTTTAGTGAAAGTCAGTCGGATGCGATCTTGGCGATGCCGATGCGACGGTTAACGGGCTTGGAACGGCAAAAACTGGAACAGGAGTCTACGGAACTGGCGACGGAGATCGCCAAGTTAAATAAGTTGTTGAGCGATCGCCACGAATTACTCAAGGCACTAAAGCGGGAATTGCGCAGTTTAAAACGGAAATTTGCCGACCCGCGTCGCACCCGTTTACCGGATGTGCCATCCCCTGAACCGGAACCTGTTACAGTCGAGGCGGAGCCAGACACCCCCGCAGCGACCCCGAAGAAAAAACGCCAATCCCGCAAAAAGGAGGAACCTGTGCTTGCCCTCCTGCCGCAACTAACGGAGACTTCCCATGTGGCGATCGCCGCGTCGGGGGGAGTGTATTGGGGTAATGATGATGCGGGGCTATTGGACGAGGAACCGACCATTTTTAAGGTGCAGATTGGCACGCAGGAAAATTTAATCGTCTGCACCGATCAGGGGAAAGCTTTTCCGGTGGCGATCGCCGATTTACCCTACCAAGAACAGCGGGATAAGCCCCAATTAATCGATTTATTACCAGATCATGCCCTACGGGATGACCATCAGCCGATCACCCAGTTTTTACTGCCCGATAATTTAGCAGAGTACGATTTACTTTTACTTACAGCCCAAGGACGGATTAAACGTCTCCCGGCGATCGAACTCGAAAGTTTCACCAGTCGCGGCTTGAGTCTGATCAAGCTCAAGGATAAAGACACCCTCAAATTCGCCTGTTTCGTGAAGGGGGGTGAACAGGTGGCGATCGCCGTCAGCAGTGGGCGGGTCTTGCATTTACCCGTAAACGATCACGAAATCCCTGTCATGGGCAGAACCTCCCAAGGGAACCAAGCCCTGCGCCTCCGCTTTAATGAGCAAATTGTCGCCTGTGTTCCCTGCCAACGGCACAACGAACTTTACTTAATCTCCGAGGAAGGCTACGGCAAAAAATTAGCCGCCAGCAGCTTACGGCTCGGTAAACGGGGTGACATGGGCAACCATGTGATGCGCTTTGAATCAAAAACTGATCTGCTCCTCACACTTTTCGTTCCCGATCAGCAGGAATCCCTGTTGGTAAAAGATTCCCAAGAAAACCTCGATCTATTGCCCTTCGGTAAATTCAACCTCGCCGAAAAGGATAGCGCAGGACAAAGACTGGTGAAATTAACTGGGGGCGATCGCCTCGTTAATTGTTATCTGAGTGGGTCGTAGAAGCCATAAAAAAGAGGGGATAAATTTCCCCTCCGTGGTCATTGCCCTTGAGCTTGTTTTTGAGCATTTTATTGCGTTTTTTTAGTTGCCGTTGACGGGCCGCGCCGCCTTTGCCTTTGTCGTTACGACCCCGACGCCGGGGACTTTCCCAACTTTTGATGCGCATCGGATTAATGGTGATTTTTTAAACTTCTTTTTTGACAATAACACAAATGGCCTAGATTTTTCTGCGCGGCCTAAAACTCAGCTATGGGTTAGACTTTCAGCCTATGATAAAAACGACTTTTTTCTGGGAGATTATAGTGCGATCGCCGTTTCGAAAAGCACAGGTTTTATTCACCACCTACTACGCCTACATGGTGGAATATCGGGCCGAGCTATTTTTTTGGGTGCTCAACTCGTCCCTACCGATTATCCTGTTGGGGGTCTGGACAGAAGCCTCGAACCAAGTGGAGTTGCCCCTGTCTGCGATTGAATTTGCCCGCTACTTTATCGCCGTCTTTTTTATTCGCCAACTGACCCTCGTCTGGGTGATCTGGGAATTTGAAAAGGAAGTCTCCCAGGGAAAATTGTCCTTTGCTCTACTCCAACCTATTGATCCCGTTTGGCGACATTTTGCGAGCCATGTGTCGGAACGATTTGCGCGCCTGCCCTTTAGCATTGCCCTGGTGCTCTTGTTTTTTGCCCTTTATCCCCAGGCATTTTGGGTACCGAGTTTGACCCAGGTATTGCTCTGTATTCTGACGGCGGCGATCGCCTTTGGTCTGCGTTTCCTCCTGCAATACACCTTTGCGATGGCGGCCTTTTGGGTGGAACGGGCCAGCGCCATCGAACAAATTTGGTTTTTGTTTTATATTTTCTTCTCTGGCTATATCGCTCCCCTGGAAACCTTTCCGCCCCTCATGAAGGAAATTGCCCTGCTGACCCCTTTTCCCTATGTGGTGTACTTCCCCTCGGCGATCTTGATGGGGTTGCCGGTGCGTCTCACCGAAGGCTTCATTGTCATGGGCGTCTGGAGTTTGATTTTCTATGGCCTAAATCGCTACTTTTGGCGTAAAGGTTTGAAACATTATTCCGGCATGGGTGCGTAGGAAGCTTAACTTTTGTTGAGTTTTATTGATAGCTATAAAGTCCGGTTCCTATGATGATCGAAACCCCAGGGGGTTTAAAGATTGACAAATTTGAAGGAGCCACCATGCGCTACATGGAAGATGAAGACGGTAAGCTGAATAATTTTGCCCAAGAGCCCAAAATGTACCAAGCAGAGGCAAAAACAGCGAAAGAACAAAAAAATTTGCTGGTTATTGGTGTTCTAGGAGGCGTACTTGTGGCGACCCTCATCGGTGTCACGGTGCTGATCTCCGGTTAGGGGTCTGGTCTGGTGGCGAAGGAAGTCAGGCTACACTAAAGATGTGATGGATCAATCACATTTAAGAGGCGATCGCCATGAATGAAGGACTTCTCGCTGTTGAGATTATTGGGATTTTTACGGTTGCGTTTATAATTTTGACCCCAATTCTTTATTGGGTTTTACCGCACCATTTTTCTCTTTCCTGAAAGCAGTTTTGGTCAAGTTTTCTCGGGCTGTACCTGGCCCACCACAAGGATATTGATGGAATCAAGTTAACCAAGGGCGGCCCTGTCGCTCTTTTTTTGTGGTCGGTATGATTTTTAAACGGGTGATGACGCAACGAACCATAAAACCCGTAAGCTATGGACAAGTACACCCAATCGATTAAATGTGAACGATGGCGCGTAAAAAAGTTGTCTATCAAGAATTTGGTAACACTGTCCCAGACGAGACCCCGGAAATCGTTGATCTGCCGCCCCAACAGCAAAGTCTCCGCATCCAAGCGAGCCGTTCTGGTCGTAAAGGCAAGACGGTAACTGTAATTACGGGACTACAACATTCCCCAGAGACGTTACAAAAACTTCTAAAGCAATTGAAAAATAAATGTGGCTCCGGGGGCACCCTCAAGGACAATACCCTAGAAATCCAGGGAGATCAGCGCCAGCCGATTCTCGCATTCCTCCTTGACCAAGGTTACAAGGCGAAAATTAGCGGTGGCTAGGGAATGGTCGGCGCTTCCGTCCACCAAAAGAGATCGGCAACCTCTGGCGTCGGGGTGAGATCAGGATTGGGATTGAGCAATACGATCTGCTGTTTTAGATTTTCGCCGAGGCGACGTTGCACCCGATCAGGAATGCCGTAGCCATAAATGACATGGCCTTGACCCGCGAGGGTGATGATTTGGGTATTGGGATTGCGTTGAGCAAAATTGGCGATCGCCTCGGCCATGGTCTCATCCCAGACCACCTGGGCGGCAAAAAAATTGTCAAAGTCAAAGTTGCCATGCTGACCGTGGCCCGTAAAGGCATCCTGGAGAAGCGCCTGATAACTTTCATTGCTCAAGTCTAAATCGCTGCGGGGAGGCAAATATTCAAAATCCGCCGCCTCTAAACTAGCCAAACCTGCTGAGGATACCTGACGTACCACTTCATTGGGGGCATTGAGGGCGATCACTGGAATCTGTTTTTCCTGGGCAAAACGAAGAATAGGCGCATACAATTCCCAGTCAAAACCCCACCGGGTTTCATATTCCGTTTGGGCGACAAGGTCAGCTTCGCTAATTTCCCCGGCAATGTATTGATCTAAAACCCATTGGAAAGGCCGTTGAAACATTTCCATGGCGATCGCCACCTGGGGATGATGGTCGTGGAGGGCTTTGATAATTTCTAACTGGGCGATGTGGTCAGCCTCGCTGGTGTGGTGTTCACCGAGGTAAATGACTTGTGCTGTTTTCAGGGTGGCAAGGGCAGCCCTCGCGTCGGTTGTGGGCGCGGTTTTGACAGTGATTGCGTCTAAGGTATTGCCGAAACTGTCATCGGCATAGGCAAAGGAGCCATAGAAAAAAATGCTTCCCCACAATAGCCAACCCCAAGCACTGCGCCATGCTCCCATAAACTTTTCCCCACAAATCTTTTTTTAGAAAACAAAGAGAACGCAAAAAACTATGGCTATGGTAACGCAGGGGATTTTTGGCGACAGATTTAGCCCTGGGGGAAAATTGATCTGTCCTCTACCGAAACCAGTCAACCATGCACCACGCTTCAATTCGCACCGCCGATATCCACCGGGCGATCGCCTTTTACGGACAGCTCGGTTTTGCCATGGAAACCCAGTTCACCACGGGGTACACTCTCGCCTGTTGGCTTAAAGGCCCCCTTGGACGTTTGGAACTCATCCAAATCCCCCAACCAAAGCCCGCCCCCGATGCCTTTGGTGATGAACATTATGTCGGCTACTATCATTTATCCTTTGACCTGACGGAAATCACGCCAGATTTAGCCACTTGGCTCGCCGATTTGCAACAAAAGGCTCCGGAACCGATCACGGTTCTTCTAAAACCCCAACAGCAGATGATTGGCGATCGCATTTATGAAGTGATGTTCCTCGCCGATGCCGATGGGCTGCCCCTCGAATTTATCCGGTATCAGGGAGCACGAGCTTAAAATTGCCCTTTGCTACACTGGAGAGCCTGTGAATTTTTTCTCGCCCATGACCGACGAACAGCTCAAGCTTTTTTCTGTGGCCGATGCCCCCAATCCTTACCGCGTCGAACGCGCCCCCAGGCTTACCATGGGCCAAGAAAGCCTCCTGCAATGGAAGCAACGACTGCAAAACTTTCAGGACAAGGTTCGTCAAAATCCAGCCGCAAGCCAAACCAGTTTACTTTTTGAGACCCAGTCGAAGCCAGACCACTGGGACGCCGAAAAAATTGACCCCTTTACCCTGCCGCCGAAGCCCTGGGATTTCTATCGAAATCGTTATGATCCCCTCCAGGAAGGTCAAGCAAATATTTACTTTGTCCTCGACCATGCGGTGCCGTTGCTGCTCTATGTGGGGGAAACAAAATTATCGATTAAGCAACGCTGGAAAGGGGTTCACGATTGTAAAGATTACATTGATGCTTACATCAGCTTGCACCGTCAGTACGGCTTGAATGTGGCGGTCAATTTAGCGTTTAATGTGTCAGTCCCCACAGACCGTTCCCAACGGCTCGCCCTAGAACGGGATTTAATCTTGAAGTGGCGATCGCCGTTTAATAAAGAATGTTGGCGCTACTGGGGACAGCCCTTTCAGCGGCGGGGCTAAGATGGGGCTATGCTTCCCGTAAATTTTTCTACCCATTGCCTATAATTGGCGATGTTTCGCTTCCTCTCTTTCCCTTGGCATGGCTATTTCTCCTAGAAAAGTGGCGCGACCGCGATCGCCCCGACAGCAGCAAACAACGTTTTTCCGACGGCGCTGGTTTGTTTTGGGTCTAATTGGCCTAACCTGTGGGGCGATCGCCTACCAACGTATCCAAGGCGCTTTACGTCCAGCCAAAGCCATTTTTGTCCTTGGGGGCCACGAAGAACGGGAGCGGTTTGCGGCTCAGTTTGCCCAGGAACATCCGGAGTTAAAAGTTTGGGTTTCCTCCGGTAGCCCACCGGAATATGCCCGCCAGATTTTTGCGAACTATCAAATCGAAGGCGATCGCCTCCAGCTCGATTACCAGGCCGAAGACACCGTCACCAACTTCACCAGCCTCGTAGACGAATTTAAACAAGAAAATATCGATAGCGTCTACCTCATCACCTCCGAAAACCACATGAACCGCGCCAAGCTCGTGGCCAGCATTGTTTTCGGTACCCGTGACATTGCCATTAAACCAGTGCCTGTCCCGTCAGATAATCCCCCGGAAACGACGATGAAATGTATCCGCGATGGACTCCGCTCAATCCTCTGGGTGGTTACCGGCGAAACGGGCCGCGAGTGGCAAACCCTGACTCAAATTTCTCCCCAGGCGATCGCCCCCAGCGCCAGACGACCAGAGGAGAATTTATAATAGCTGAGGTTTTGCTTGCGTACAGGAGTCATGATGGAGTCAACCGCCGAACCGATTTATTTCTACAAGGCCCATGACCCCTATGGCTGTTTCTCGAATTTTTCCCTGCACCCGATCCACTGCGAAGCCCTAGATTGGCCTACCGTTGAGCATTTTTACCAGGCCCATAAATTTCTCCCTACCCACCAACAAGATCTCATCGACAAAATTCGCGCTGCCCCGACCCCAGAAATTGCCGCCGCCCTAGGCCGCGATCCCCAGCACCCCAAACGCCCCGATTGGGAAGACATTAAACGAACCGTGATGTGGCAAGGGGTTTGGACAAAATTTAAAACCCACCCTGACATTGCCCAAATTTTGCTGGCAACGGGGGACGCAGCAATTATTGAAAATTCCCCGGTGGACTATTACTGGGGCTGTGGTGCCGATGGCAGCGGGCACAATTATCTTGGCAAAGTGTTAATGCAGGTGCGCAGTCAACTACGCCAGGGGTAATCACGCCATAGCCTTCTCTCTCGCGAAAATGTTACCTTTTGTTTAGGACAAGCCACGTCCTACGGTCTTTAGTTTCTCGCGCTCAGTAATGGAAAAATCTCACCTTGGGTTTGATGTGATCATTGTCGGTGGCGGTATTGTCGGGGTCACCCTCGCGGCTTGCCTCAAACGGACAAATTTGCGGATTGCCATCGTGGAAGCACAACCCCTTGATGTGGTGACCCAACGGCAGCGGGCCTATGCGATGTCCCTGCTTTCCCAGCGGCTTTTCCAGGAGTTGGGGGTTTGGGAGGCGATCGCCGCCCGCAGTGGCAAATACCGCAATATTCAACTGTCGGACGAAAATTTTTCTGGTGTCGTTAGATTCTCCCGTCAGGATCTCAAGACCGATTTTCTTGGGTTTTCGGGGCAGCACCAAGTTGTTCTTGAAACTCTCCAGGCTTCTCTGCGGGGCTATGGCAATATCCGCTGGTTCTGTCCAGCCCAAGTCACCGCCATTCACTACGAGTCTGAGCAGGCGATCGTGGAGCTATCCAGCGAAACCCAGGGTCAGATCAAGATTCAAGGGGCCTTGGTAGTTGGAGCCGACGGGCCACGCTCTCTTGTGCGCCAAGGGGCAGGCATTAAAACGAGGGGGTGGAAATATTGGCAATCCTGTGTCACCTGCGTTGTCGAACATGATGCCCCCCGCAATGATGTCGCCTTTGAACGGTTTTGGGGTACGGGGCCGATGGGAGTTCTACCCCTAACCGAAAATCGCTGTCAAATCGTCTGGACAAATCCCCACGCCGAAGCCCAACGCCTAAAGGACTTGCCCCCTGACGTTTTCCTAGAATATTTAGAACAACACACCGGCCCCCAGCTCGGTCACTTAAAATTGCTTGGCGATCGCCAGGTCTTTCCGGTGCAGCTGATGCAAGGCGATCACTATGTGGATCATCGTCTCGCGTTGGTGGGAGATGCGGCCCATTGTTGTCACCCGGTAGGGGGACAGGGTCTCAATTTAGGCATCCGCGATGCGGCGGCCCTCGCCCAAACCTTGATCGAAGCCCAGCAACGGGGCCAGGATCTAGGAAGTTTGGCTGTGTTGAAACGCTATGAACGGTGGCGCAAGCGTGAAAATCTGGTAATTCTTGGCTTTACGGATTTCCTCAACCGCCTTTTTTCCAACCGCATTTGGCCTGTGGTCTGGGTGCGCCGTCTGGGGCTGATTGTGATGGCGAAATTTAATCCCCTGCGCCTGTTTGCGCTCAAACTCATGACCGGACAAAAGGGCCGTCAACCCCGCATTTTGGCGTAACTTTCTTGCTAGATTATTAATTTTTCGGGAGATTCTAGGGATTTGCGTTCAAAATTGAAACCAAGTGAGCGTAAATTTCCCAATCATCCCATGCGTTTTCAATTTATTTATCGGACGATCGCCCCTGTGCTTCTGGCGAGTCTATTGTTCCTGACGGCCTGTGGTGGCAATGCCCCGGTTCCCCCCCCTGACCCGAACCCTGGGACTAATACTGAAGTCACCACCCCGGCAACGGAGACGGCCCAAACACCCCAAAAGGGCAGTGCTTTTAATCAATTTTTCCCAGCGGACAAAACCGAGGGCTATGACCGGGTCTTTACCCAAGAAAAAGAGGGTTTCGCGGAAATTAAATTAACCCTCAACGGTACGGAAATGGCAAAAATTTCCATCTCAGATACCGCCACCAATCTCGCTGCCCGCGATAAATTTGCCGATGCCGAAGAAACGTTTGATGGGTTCCCCCTCGTGGCCCAGGGAGCAAATGCCCATGCGGTTTTAGTGGGCGATCGCTATCAAGTGAAAGTGATGTCGCGGGATGCTAGTTTTGGCCCCGATGAGCGCAAGGCTTGGCTTGCCAAGGTGAATCTACAGGGTTTAGCGAGTTTATAAAGTCAATTTTTTGTAAACCACAGCCGTAATTTTCTATTGACTAAATTAGGAGGTTTTTCATGAGTGCTTCGATTGTGGAGTTGATGGATCAGTTACCCGAAAAAAATCTCACGACCATGCTTTTAAATGGTCTGGATTTTGTGGTGCCTGGGGAATGGACGAACATTGTTGGCTTCGACAATATGGTCAAAGCTGTGACGCGGGAAACCGATCCGGCAATTATCCAAGCGGTACGCGATCGCGCCATTGTCCTCTACAGCGACAAATCCCAGGGTTATCAGCGGGCGATGTGGATCTACCAAACCGTTGACCAGGCGGATAAAGCATTGGCGGCGGCGGCCCTGGCGAATAAAGTGGGCGACAAAATTCCCTTGGTAGGTGGCTTGATGCAGAAAGTGACCCCCAATGCTGATAAGGCCCAGGCGATTGATTTGTGTCTAAAGCTGGTCGCCGAAATTACCTGTTTTTGTCAGATTAATGGCATTCCGGGGGATAGTCTGGGGGATTTCATGAAGGCGATCGCCGACTACAGTGGCGAAGAATTGATGCGGATTGCGACCCTGATTTGTGTGGATGGTTTAATTCCCCTGGGGCCAGATTTCCTCCAAAAAATTGACCGCACCTTAAATAATCTTTCGGCGGGAGAACTCAGCAATAATCCGGCCTTTGGTCGTGTCGGAGAATTCTTGCCGGGTGGGAATCCTGCGGGGAAACTGGCTTTTATTAACCGCAGTTTTAGCTCCATGCAGGGCTGGATGAGCGGCTTTGTGAGCGCCCGTGGTTTGACCCCCGAAAAAATCATGGATCATATCCAAGGGTTTGTGGAAGTTTCCGATAACAAGCTCGATTATGTGGCGGCCTTCTTGGATCTCAGTACCAACTATTACGAACACACTGGCACCCAAACCGTTGCCCGGCGGCTCATTGACCGCGCCTATGGAGAAATCTAAAATCAGCCATTACCAGGCAAATTTTGATAATCTGCTAGTTTAAGGGAGGAAAATCACCTCTCTTTTTTGTTGTGTTGTGGGAAAGCCAAAAGCCGTGATGAAGCCGAAAAATTCCTGGTGGCGATCGCCAAAAATTTTATGGATCAAGTTTTGTCTGATTGGCAGCTTACTGATCGGTTGT
>NZ_CAWNNO010000034.1:0-2108 GCF_963876085.1 Synechococcus sp. BDU 130192
CCAAACTTCTTCTGTCGGCTCCGTCACTGGGGATTGGGCAATATCTTCGCTGAGTTGGGGCGTTTGGGTCGTGAATTTCCAGAGAAAAATAAAGGCGATCGCCGCCGTTGCGGCACCCAGCCAAAGTTTCTGTTGTTGCCACCAGGGCTTACGTCGGGGACGTTGGGGAACCGGTTCAACGCGACGGGGCTTTACTTTTGGGACAGGGGTAGTCGGTACTTCAACTCCAGGGGTATTCGCAGGCACTTCCACCACAGGATTAATCGCCGCTTCCGGTTGCTGCTGTAGTTGCCGAATCAAATTTTCTGTGTCGGTGCTCAGGGTATCGAGGGCCGCCGTTGGAATTTGGCTAGTCCCTGCTTCCAGGTCGGCGACCACCTGTTGCAATTGGGCTAGGGTTTGTTTGAGACGGCTCAGGGAAGCTTGGGGATCAGCTTGGCTCATGGGTTACGCCAAAAAATTACAAAACATTACACAGCAGCAGAAAATCTGCGTCCCCATTTTAGGCGATCGCCTTCCCCCGTTGATTGTTTTGCCAAAAGCTGGTTCTTGCTCGTTTCACTGGCGAAGATTTCTTCAGATCCCCAAGAATCTTTCCTGGGGGGTTGCCATTTTTCTTTAGGGGGTTTATGCTAGTAAAAGCGCCGCGGGATAGAGCAGTCTGGTAGCTCGTCGGGCTCATAACCCGAAGGTCGGTGGTTCAAATCCGCCTCCCGCCACCAAATCGAATCAGAAAGCAATGCCTCACCTCCGGGTGGGGTTTTGTTGTTTTAAACAGTATTGAGCATTCTAATTTTAAAGATTGTCTCTTGTTAGCGAACCATTGCCGTCAAACCGAGAACTCCACAATACAATGCCAAAGTAAGAGAGGCAGCGGGACAACCAGAGAACTTCTTTGATCGCGACATCGCCCAGGGAATTTTTTGGCTGAGTCCGCTGCGTATTTTGATATTGCGGTACAGCGGAGATTTTTTATGCGTGCAGTTTTAATGGCAGGTGGTGCTGGGACAAGGTTGCGTCCCCTGACTTGTGATTTACCGAAGCCGATGGTGCCAGTGCTCAATCGCCCCATTGCCGAGCATATTATTAATCTACTCAAACGCCACCGCATTACCGAAGTGATTGCCACGCTCCACTATGTGCCGGACATCATGCGGGACTATTTTCAGGATGGCCATGAGTTTGGTGTCAAAATGCATTATGCCGTGGAAGAAGAGCAACCTTTAGGGACGGCGGGCTGCGTCAAAAATGTCGAAGAACTGCTCACCGAAACCTTTGTGGTGATTAGTGGGGATAGCATTACGGATTTTGATCTCGCGGCGGCGATCGCCTTCCATCGTGAAAAAGGTTCCAAGGCCACCCTGGTTCTTACCCGTGTTCCCAATCCCGTTGAGTTTGGTGTCGTCATCACCGAAGAAAACGGACAAATTAGTCGCTTCCTCGAAAAACCCTCCACCAGTGAAATTTTTTCCGATACCGTCAACACAGGCACTTACATCCTCGAACCAGAGGTGCTGAAATATCTCCCGGAAAACAAAGAATGCGACTTCTCGAAGGATCTCTTTCCCCTACTCCTCGACCGGGGAGAACCGATGTATGGCTACATTGCCGATGGCTACTGGTGTGATGTCGGACACCTTGATGCCTACCGTAAAGCCCAGTACGATGCCCTCGCCCGGAAAGTCCATGTGGAATATTCCTATGAAGAGCGATCGCCAGGGATTTGGATTGGCCACAATACCTTTATTGACGACAGTGCGACGATCTCCCCCCCAGCGATGATTGGTGATAACTGCCGCATTGGGGCTAGAGTTCACATTGAACCCGGTACGGTCATTGGCGATAACGTGACCGTCGGTGCCGATTCTGACCTCAAACGTCCTATTCTCTGGAACGGCGTGGTCTTGGGCGATGAAGTGCAGTTGCGGGCCTGTACGGTGGTGCGGGGAAGCCGGGTCGATCGCCGCGCCCATATTTTAGAAGGGGCCGTGGTGGGGGCATTATCCACCGTGGAAGAAGAAGCCCACATTGGTACTGGCGTGCGGATCTGGCCCAATAAACGGATTGAGGCGGGGGCAATTGTGAATATCAACCTCATCTGGGGCAGC
>NZ_CAWNNO010000035.1:0-1582 GCF_963876085.1 Synechococcus sp. BDU 130192
AAACTTTCTAAAAAGGTCGATCCTCAAAACTCTTTCTATACAAGGTTTTCAAACGATATTTTTTCTATAACCGTAGGTTTTTGTCGAGATGCGCCCTCTAGTCCATCTGGAACGGCGTAGGTCACAGCTTTAACAGCCTGTGCTATTGTCCCCTCGATGCCTGCCCTGCGATGGTAACGCTTTTGACCGTCATCAGTTTTTTGTATTTCTCTAGCTCTGGCAATCGCCTCATCCGTTGGTAATAGTAGGTTTGGATCAAAGTTTTTCTCACCTAAACTTCGGGCGTCCTCTAGTCCAATTACGCAAAATGGTCATAAAGTCTTAAATACTTGAAATTCAAAAAAGTCGAAACTTTTATGCCACAAAGACTTTGGGTTTTCACAGAATTCCTTAGGGTACAATATTTTCCGTTCTATGGCTTGACCCCTCTTAGATCAAAGACCATTGGACTGAAAATACGCATAGTCAAAATTCTTAATCCTTAAATTTAATATATATGAGTTCAGAACCCTCTTGATGAACTCTGTCACAAGTAACATTCCATTCTTGCTGAATAGAATTAAAGACATTTGCGTAGTTATAAGCAATCCAATTATCCATAGATGCAACGCGCCATGCCATTGGTTCTTTTCCATGAATTTTTTCGTAACCTCTTAGACAAGCTTTTGTACAAATAATAAACTCTTCTAAATATTTTCTGAGATCTTCATAGCCAGCATTAGTAATTGGAGTACTATAATCTATAGAGTCAATAGTTAATAATATTAACCAAACATCTTGAAAAGGAATATCTGGATCTCTTTCAAATTGTGCCGAAACTATTAAATTTTCATCGACTTTCATTGATTGAACAAACCCACCATCTAGGTAAATTTGCGGTCGGCAAACAGCTTCAATTATTTTTCGTTTCAGAGACGAAAGTAAATCTTCTAGAGAAGGCCTAGAGTAGCTAGATTTAAATGAAATTGCACTTGTAGTGTCTGTTTCTTCTAATGGCAAATGTCTTGAAAACGAACTAGAATCTCTATTTTCTTTTGAAAATTTACTTAAAGTAGTTTTATTTTTCTCCCTACACTTAATTCTTTCTTTATATTCGGCTTCCGCTTTTGCTAAAGCATAGAGTAATAACAGGATAGTCAGAATAAATACTAATAACACAAATAATAACCCGGCCATTATAGGTATTCCTTAAAATAGAAGATATTTCCCAAATTGTTGAGTATATAAATTATATAAGACTAGAGGCTGAATTCAAGTTTAATTCAGCAGAGCAGTCACTCGTTTTTACTGGTCTAATATGATTTTCTCAATCATACGAGGTACAAGCCAGAGGAGTCCTTTGGATTAGCGTGTAAGTATCGCTCAGTGGTGGTGATCGAGGCGTGGCCTAAGGACTTCTGAACCACATGGATCGGCGCGTTATTGTCGAGGCTATGACTCGCGTGACTATGCCGTAACCAGTGAGGACTAACGTTGCTCTCAATGCCCGCCCGTGAAGCTGCCTGTTTGACGATCCGAAATACTTGACCACGGGTTAACGCCTTGGCACCTTTACGGCTACGAAAAACAACTTTTGCGCCTA
>NZ_CAWNNO010000036.1:0-1031 GCF_963876085.1 Synechococcus sp. BDU 130192
CCCCGGGGGGCTTCATCTTCATAGCCCCGGCTCCGACTCGAACGGGGTTCAGGGTAGCCCCGCAACCGACGTTCATAGCGTTCTTCCCCCTGGTAAGGCTCAATCTGATCCAGCTCCGCCCGATAAACCCGACTGACGGGCCGTTCATCGTCCACAATGGGCGTATTGCGGCGGGCCTGCTCTGTGGCCAAACCCCGGAGGCGAATTGATTCAATGGCGAAAAATACTGCTGAGCCAGACAAGAGAAATTGACCAAATTGCAAAATCGGGTCTAAACGCCACCCTTGGAACAGGAGAATGAAGCCGCACAATAGCCCAACCGCCGCAAAGAAAATATCGTGGTCGCGGGAAAGTTCTGGGCGTACCGACCGTAAAAAATAGAGGGATGCACCCGCTGCGGCCAGCGCAATCCCCAAGATACTGGCGGAATTTAGCCCAAAATTAACCATTGTTGATCTCCCTTGACTCTACCTTCTATAGTGACATACTCCCGACTCTGCTCTAGGAGACAGCGCGGGCTTCTTAAGTCGCCTCAAGAAATTCCT
The DNA here is from genome assembly GCF_963876085.1 of Synechococcus sp. BDU 130192. Lineage (NCBI taxonomy): Bacteria > Bacillati > Cyanobacteriota > Cyanophyceae > Synechococcales > Synechococcaceae > Synechococcus > Synechococcus sp. BDU 130192. The sequence goes on from NZ_CAWNNO010000036.1 coordinate 546, forward strand.
GCTTCAAAGCCTCCCCACTGGGCGTAGCTCCACAGGATTGAACGGTCTGTCCAACCGCTACACTTCGACATGCTTCGACAAGCTCAGCAACATGCTCAGTGCTAGCTAGTCCACGATTGCGAATCACTTGCCCACTGGCTACATCTCGATTGGTTGTGTAGCCACATTCTGGACATTCATGCCGACGCATGGACAAATCTTTTTTCACCGCTACCCCACACTCTGGGCATTCCTGGCTTGTACCAGCGGCTTTAACTTTTTGGAAATACACCCCACGCTTAAAGCAAACCCATTTCAATGTATCCAGGAACTGCCCCCAACCCGCATCCAGGCAATGCTTACCCAGCATTCCTTTAGCCAGTCCTTTTAGGTTCAACTCCTCCGCAAATATCATCCCTGCTTGGTCGCAGAGATGATGGGCTAACTTACGGTGAAAATCTTTGCGTCGGTTCGCAATTCGTTCATAGAATCTGGCGACTCGTTGAC
>NZ_CAWNNO010000037.1:0-813 GCF_963876085.1 Synechococcus sp. BDU 130192
AACTTTCTAAAAAGGTCGATCCTCAAAACTCTTTCTATACAAGGTTTTCAAACGATATTTTTTCTATAACCGTAGGTTTTTGTCGAGATGCGCCCTCTAGTCCTTCTTGGGTAGTTCGGTAAACGGTTGCCTCTGGGATTGTGCCATTCTCGGAACCGAAGATAAGGGAGACGGGTTTTAGGTAGGGTTTCTTCACTGTTTTCATCGAGTTCACTGGCTTTGACCATGGCAGCGGCAATACTTTGGGATTTGCCTAAGGTTTATGGGGCGGTTCCCGGAAATTCTCAGGACTGGTGATTGCTGCAAAATTCTTGACACTTCCGGGAGGCGTGATCCTCTAAATGGTTATAATTTTTCGCCTATTTTGTCCGTTTAGGCATACCCGTTTACTTTTTTGTCATACTCTTAGACAAATTTTAAACCGACAAAGGCGATCGCCTCACAGACTCAAATAATTAGCACTGCCATCGTTCCCTGTCGTGTGGAGGTATCTGGAGGTTATTGCAATGTTGCCATGCCCAAGGGATTCACTGAGTAAATGCAAATCGCACCCGTTCTTAAGGGAGTGTGTCGCGTGACTATGGCGGAGATAGTGGGGGGAAACCTTAACCCCAACGCGATCGCCCATAGCCCTGATAACCCGGTAAACCTGAACCCGTGAAAGCTTGCCGCCATTGGTTCCCTTGCGACTGCTGAAAACATAAGCAGAATCTAAGTACAGGACAAAAATTGTATGGGGTGAAACCCTGACCCAAGTAGAGGTTGGGTAGAAACGGTAAAAAAGCGACGTAATAAGTCAAAACCATAGCGAAA
>NZ_CAWNNO010000038.1:0-724 GCF_963876085.1 Synechococcus sp. BDU 130192
TCTCAGTACAGGACAAAAACTTGAAAAGGATAGAGGGAGAGGGTTTGATAGGAATTAGAAGATAACCAAGCAAACCCTCATGAGTCAGATTAGCGAAATTCGCGACCAATTGCGACCCCATATTGGATGGCATGGAGCCAGACTCTCCTTCGTTGCGATGTTCCTGATAGCATTATTCCGGGCGAAAACCGTCAATCTCGCCGAACTCGCCACAGTCTGGGGAGGTGACGCCACTGAGGAGTCCAATTACAAGCGCATGCAGCGATTCTTCAAGTCCTTTGAGGTCAACCTGGATAAAATCGCCCAGATGGTGATGAATATCGCGGCTATCCCGCAACCTTGGGTCCTGAGTATTGACCGCACCAACTGGTCATTCGGAACAACGGATTTCAATATCTTGATGCTGGGTGTTGTCCATGAAGGCATCGGTTATCCACTGATGTGGACAATGCTGGAGAAGAAGAAGGGCAACAGCAACAGTACAGAGCGCATGGATTTGTTCGAGCGTTTTGAAATCTTATTCCCCGATGCGGAAATTGCCTATCTTACAGGGGACCGAGAGTTTATTGGTAAGCCCTGGCTGTCATACCTGATGCTGGATAAGCCCATTCCCTTTCGTCTGCGCATCCGTCAGACCGACAAGATTAGCAAAGGTAAAGGACAACCAGCGATTGCGGGAGCTCACTTATTTCGGTCATTGGCCATGGGTGAGACAAGAATCCTG
>NZ_CAWNNO010000039.1:0-680 GCF_963876085.1 Synechococcus sp. BDU 130192
GCCAGTCCTTTTAGGTTCAACTCCTCCGCAAATATCATCCCTGCTTGGTCGCAGAGATGATGGGCTAACTTACGGTGAAAATCTTTGCGTCGGTTCGCAATTCGTTCATAGAATCTGGCGACTCGTTGACAAGCTTTTTGCTGGTTCTTTGAACCTTTCTGCTTTCTGGCAACGGCACGGTTCAGCACTTTCAGCCTGTGTTGTGCCTCCACAAAGAATTGAGGTCTTGCTATCAACTCGTTGTCTGATGTAGCAACAAAATGACTTAACCCCACATCAATACCAATGGCGTGGCCTTTAATTGGGGGTTCTGGTATTTTGACGTCGCTTTGGATTACCAACTGGATATACCAGCCAGAAGCGCGTTTAACCACCCGTGCTTGCTTCGCCTCAAACCCATCAGGGATAGGACGGTGCATCACGGTCTTCACCCAGCCAAATACAGGCAACTTGATTTGATTGTCACCAATGGGATTTTTCCCCAACTGCGGGAAGTTAAAGCTGCGAAAACGCTTCTTAAACCGTGGGAATCCGAACCCACTATTCCACAATGCATTAAACGCCTTTTCCAGCCTGCCCATCACATCCTGAAGCACTTGAGAATGCACCGCTTGCAGAAAAGAATTAGTTTTCCTTGCGGCGGTCAAATTGCGCTTTTGACTGTAATAGGTCGGCTTTTC
>NZ_CAWNNO010000040.1:0-654 GCF_963876085.1 Synechococcus sp. BDU 130192
GAAAAGCCGACCTATTACAGTCAAAAGCGCAATTTGACCGCCGCAAGGAAAACTAATTCTTTTCTGCAAGCGGTGCATTCTCAAGTGCTTCAGGATGTGATGGGTAGGCTGGAAAAGGCGTTTAATGCATTGTGGAATAGTGGGTTCGGATTCCCACGGTTTAAGAAGCGTTTTCGCAGCTTTAACTTCCCGCAGTTGGGCAAAAACCCAATTGGTGACAATCAAATTAAGTTGCCTGTATTTGGTTGGGTTAAGACCGTGATGCACCGCCCGCTCCCTGATGGGTTTGAGGTGAAACAAGCACGGGTAGTTAAACGCGCTTCTGGTTGGTATATCCAGCTAGTTATCCAAAGCGACGTCAAAATACCAGAACCCCCGATTGGTGGTTATGCCATTGGGATTGATGTGGGATTAACGGATTTTGTTGCGACATCAGACAACGAGTTAATTGCAAGACCCCGATTCTTTGTGGATGCACAACACAGGCTGAAAGTGCTGAACCGTGCCGTTGCCAGAAAGCAGAAAGGTTCAAAGAACCAGCAAAAAGCTCGTCAACGAGTCGCCAGATTCTATGAACGAATTGCGAACCGACGCAAAGATTTTCACCGTAAGTTAGCCCATCATCTCTGCGACCAAGCAGGGATGATATTTGCG
>NZ_CAWNNO010000041.1:0-568 GCF_963876085.1 Synechococcus sp. BDU 130192
TAGATGAGTGGTTGTACAACGGTGGCCCTTACCAGTTGGTAATTTTCCACTTCCTCATTGGTGTTTTCTGCTACATGGGTCGTGAGTGGGAACTTTCTTACCGCCTTGGTATGCGTCCCTGGATCTGTGTTGCATTCTCTGCTCCTGTAGCAGCAGCAACTGCAGTATTCCTCATCTACCCCATCGGTCAAGGTTCCTTTTCTGATGGTATGCCTTTGGGTATCTCTGGTACGTTCAACTTCATGATCGTATTCCAGGCAGAGCACAACATCCTGATGCACCCCTTCCACATGCTTGGTGTGGCTGGTGTATTCGGTGGTTCTTTGTTCTCCGCAATGCACGGTTCTCTCGTAACCTCTTCTTTGGTACGTGAGACCACTGAAACCGAATCTCAGAACTACGGTTACAAGTTCGGTCAAGAGGAAGAAACTTACAACATCGTTGCAGCCCACGGCTACTTCGGTCGTTTGATCTTCCAATATGCATCTTTCAACAACAGCCGTTCCTTGCACTTCTTCTTGGGTGCATGGCCTGTAGTCGGTATCTGGTTCACTGCTCTTGGTGTATC
>NZ_CAWNNO010000042.1:0-466 GCF_963876085.1 Synechococcus sp. BDU 130192
ATTCCTGCTTCAAAGCCTCCCTACTGGGCGTAGCTCCACAGGATTGAACGGTCTGTCCAACCGCTACACTTCGACATGCTTCGACAAGCTCAGCAACATGCTCAGTGCTAGCTAGTCCACGATTGCGAATTACTTGACCACTGGCCACATCTCGATTGGTGGTGTAGCCACATTCTGGGCATTCATGCCGACGCATGGACAAGTCTTTTTTCACCGCTACACCACAGGATGGGCATTCCTGACTCGTGCCATTAGCAGCAACCTTTTGGAAATGCACACCACGCTTAAAGCAGACCCATCTCAATGTCTCGAGGAACTGCCCCCAACCAGCATCCAGACAATGCTTCCCCAGCATTCCTTTTGCCAGTCCTTTTAGGTTCAACTCCTCCGCAAATATCATCCCTGCTTGGTCGCAGAGATGATGGGCTAACTTACGGTGAAAATCTTTGCGTCGGTTCGCAATTCG
>NZ_CAWNNO010000043.1:0-455 GCF_963876085.1 Synechococcus sp. BDU 130192
CGGGAAAACGGTGGGTCTGGGGTCGTCTGGTCTATGTCATCGCTACTCGTCTTGACTCGAAACAAAAATCGAAGCAAACGGATGATGATTTTCTGATTATCATCACGGCCCATGAGCCTCAAAATGCTTTAACAGATTACCGTCGGCGTTGGGGGATTGAGACTCTGTTTGGAGCCCTCAAAACCCGTGGCTTTTGCTTGGAATCGACTCATTTTATCGATAAGAGACGTTTGTCGAAGCTGCTGGCTCTGTTGGCCATTGCGTTTGTCTGGGCGATGAAAGCGGGTTTATGGCGACATAGTCAGAGGCCGATTCGCATTATCAAGGCCCATGGCCGTCGAGCGCGGAGTTTGTTTCGCTATGGTTTTGACTTATTACGTCGCTTTTTTACCGTTTCTACCCAACCTCTACTTGGGTCAGGGTTTCACCCCATACAATTTTTGTCCTGTACTTAG